>CAXNJQ010000049.1:0-5368 GCA_964202705.1 Holosporaceae bacterium | reverse complement strand
GTTGAAACCGGGGGATAGGATTTTGGGTATGAGCATGGATGCGGGCGGGCATTTAACCCATGGTGCGCCTGTCAGCCTGACGGGAAAATGGTTTAACATTGTTTCTTATGGGGTAAACCCTATCAGTCATCGCGTGGATATGGATCAGGTGCGGGATTTGGCCAAAAAGCATCGACCAAAGTTGATGATTGTGGGGGCATCGTCGTACCCGCGTGTTTTGAATTTTAAAGAATTTCGTGATATTGCGGACGAGGTTGGGGCGTTTCTTTTGGCCGATGTGGCCCATATTTCCGGATTAATTGTAACGGGGCATCATCCCCATCCTTTTCCCCATGCCCATGTGCTTACCAGTACAACGCACAAAACATTGCGTGGCCCCAGAGGCGGCATTGTGTTGACCAACGACGAAGAGTTGGCCAAAAAGATCAATGGGGCCGTCTTTCCTGGTCTGCAAGGAGGGCCGTTGATGCACGTGATTGCGGCCAAGGGCATTTGTTTCCAAGAAGCCAGCACCAAAGCCTTTTCCCAATATATTGGTTCGGTTTGTGACAATGCGGCTGCTCTGGCAGAGGCATTAACCCAGCATGGGTATCATTTGGTATCGGGTGGAACGGACAATCATTTGCTGGTCATGGATTTTTCAGGATTGGATTTATCGGGGCAAGCGGCCCAACATGCTCTGGAAGCTGTGGGTATTACGACCAATAAAAATGGGGTGCCCAACGATCGGCGTTCTTATGTCCAAACCTCAGGATTGCGTTTGGGGACACCGGCCATTACCACGCGGGGTTTTATGGTTCCCGATATGGCAATCATTGCGCAATGCATCCATCAACGTCTAAGCAATCTGGATGGTCCAGTGGATGTTTTGGTGAAACAGGTCCAAGAATTATGTCAAAAATATCCTTTGGATTAACCAAACCGTGACGTACAGGTGGCGCATTGTTCTGTGCGCCATCTTGGTTGGGTTTTTTTCGTATTTTTTTGGGTGCCCAGCAGATTGCTTTTTGCGATGTACTCCCATGGCCTTGGGTCAAGAATTTTGACCCACAGACGTTTAAACGATCCAAGATTTTTCAAAGTTGCTAGATCTTCATTGTTTTTTAGGACTTTGGTTTCAGAATGGTTAAAACCCTTGAAAAACAGAGGCATAGCCGGTCTGGGGTATGCTCTGCTATGCGCTGTTCAGGGGGCTGTTTTTATGGGAACAGAACCGATTGTGGTGCACAAATGCAACAGGCGGGGGGATTTTAAAAAAATAGCTCAGATCTGGTTGTTCCCTTTTGCGAGATGCAGTACTTTTTGAGAGTCAATCACTATAGAAAAGATTAGATATGAAAAAAGTATTTTTATTAGCATTAGCATTATGCGCCGTACAAACACGCGCAGACGATATGGCCATGAACTGCGGACAGCAGGGATTCCAGGTAGGCGTTGGTTTTGGTTACGGGATGACAACCCCAACCAACACCGTGTATGATTTTCAGGGTGGTTTGAACACACCTAGCGCCATATCAGAAGGTCTACAAAAAATCATTGATCCAAGTCAAGGCCTAAGCGAGGATGGCTCTTTTATAGGTAGTGATCCAATTGACGTCAGCGGAGTAGCATTGGATTATTCAAATCTATCGCCTTGGCAGAGCATGTCATCTATTTTGGCCAGTTTCAGCGTTGGTTACAAGACATTCTTTGATTGCAACAAGTACTCTGTCACGGGAAGTGCGTTCATTATGATGAATGGCACCTCCATGAGTTCTAGTTTGCAGGCAGAAACCACCAGTTTCCAAGCACAGATTAATAACGCTACACCCGGTACAGAGGCGGAACCAGAAGCTCCAACTCCAGAAACACAATTGATTGGTGGCATTGGTAGCAACTTCCAGGATGCTGGTAAGTTGAAATTAACAAGTGGTGCAGTATTTGGATTCAACGTCTTGTTGGCCAAGGAATTCAGTTGGGGTAATGCTGGCTTGCTCTTGGGTATGAAGTTTAATCCATTTAAATTGTCCTATCTGCAAACCACTCCGCAGGAAATTGCTGATGGCTATGTTTCAGAGCCTGGATATGTTGACATGACAGGAGATACGAATAACAATGTCAATTTGGACATTGCAGAGTATATATACTCTAAAACAAAAACACGGACTGCTACAGGGTTTACTGTTGGTTTTGCTACAAACTATTACATCTCTGATAATTTGTCTGCTGGATTAACGTTGTTCTATGATATGTATACACCGATTACATTCAATCTAGAGGATCTCGACATTTCTCCTTTCGTCTATGCCGATAATGAAACTCAAGTTCAAGACAGCGGTAAAATCAAGTTCCAGAACAACACCGTTGGTGTGATGATGAACTTGACATACTCTTTTGGTGCGAACTAAGCCAAAATTGGTATGCAGAATAGGGAAAATCAATAATGGTGGTTCATAGTTTGAAACATTGATAGTGGTTTTTCCTGATTAAAAGCCTCTTTCCTAGAAATTCTAGGATTGGGGCTTTTTTTGATTTTGGGTCAGCGCCTGTAAAATCTGGTTCGGGTTGACTCTTCCCAGGCTGTTACACTGTGGTGGGCTTGCACCCGTTTGTGCTGGGATCAGGGCCCGTACTCTTTGTAACGCTTCTTGTTGGATTAAACCAGATTTTTTCCCTGTCTTGATCAGAACGTGCCTTTTGCTTTCCCATGTTGGTTCACCACCCTAATCCCGTTGGGTTCTTTGTCCGTGTTTTGTTCCAGCGCAGTTCATAGGGATGAACCTGGTGCGATAAGTGGGTGAGACTTTGTTCATGGTTTTAACCTCAGGCACGCCCACAGTCCATAGTCATCACGACACCATCTAGAGGACAGTGCCTATGAATCCTAGGCAATAGTCTGCAGGCACGGGGTTTTCCCGTTGACAACATCTGTATTTACCATCATAATTTTTTAACCATTGTAATATTTAAATTTCGGTGCGTTTTAGACCAAAAAAACATTGTTTTTTATCCTTAAAATCTGGGTATACACATAGGATTGCAATGTTTGTTCGTCAGTTTTGGAAAAACGAATCAGGACTTGGTTTAATAGAAATGGCCATCGTTTTGATTGTCATTGGCGTGTTTTTATCAGGCGTTGTTTCCAAAGGACGCAAAATCATTTCAGATGCCAAGGTGATCACCACCGTGGGCGAAATTTCTCAGTATGCCACAGCCTTGTCTGATTTTATGAAAAACAAGGGATTGTCCTCAACCGACCTTTCGACCAAGTATACGTGGGCAGAAATATTAGGCAAAGAAGTCAAAAAAAACGTGCCACAGGAGCCCCTAACCAGCAATCAACCCAGTAATCAAACCGAAGAACAATCTTCCCCAGCGCTTAGCAATGGTGGGTACTTATTTATCCATCAGAAAGAGGGCTTAAGTTACCTTTTTTTGGGTAAAAAAGGGAAAAAACCTTTTATGACGTACCATGAGGCCAGCCTTTTAAAGGACAGATTGGGCGATGGTGTGGAAATTGTCAAAGAGGATGGCAACAGCATCGATTCAAGCCCGCAGCAGGGGGATGGGGTATATTGTTTAAGAATCCCATTGGATTAGAACCTATTTCTCTTAAATAGGTGACCCGTTATGCTGTGGACTGATGATACTGATGTGATCTGCTTTTGATTCTGTTCAACGTGCTCAATGGCCCCATCACACGATCAAAACTTTGCACCAAAATGATCCGCCCGTGAAAAATGCATGACAATAGGTTGATTCAAACAAATCAGGCTCGCCCACCAGTGATTATATCAACAGAGGTGCAGCGCCTATTTCAGGATCGAATCAATAGATTTTTTGGGGGTACAGGGGGCAATTGGGCCAAGAATTGGACATGGTTTTGTCGTGCGGTGGTTAAGATGGCATCCTTGATATAAAACGCCAAATTTTTACGAGGACATTGGTCTTTCCATTGCCCAGAAACGCAGATTTGATGGTTGACGGTTACGGTAATGGATTTAACCCAATCGTCATTTTGGATCACTTTGCAGCAGACCTGAAATCGCTCGCCAGTCTTTTTAGGCAAGGTGAACCAGGGTGTTATAATGGTGCCAGCCATAAAATCCACATTTTCAAAGGAAAAGTCCTGTAAAACATGCAGTGATGCTTTCCAGATTGCTTTGTAAATGATTCCCAGAGGTTGTTCTTTTTTACCAGAAGATACCAAAGCAACATCACCAAATAACTTGCCGACCGTATTGAATTTGTGGTCCCATCGGGTGCTGCCAATTCGAGGATTCATGGTTGAATCTTTCAATCCAGCCGGCCGCTTTAACCCTTGACATCCAGCGATTATGATCAGCAAAAAGCCTAAAAAAACCGGATAGAGCATGAAAAAAGGGGATTTTTTATTTATAATACTCTGATTTTTAACAAATCACTAGGGTGTACAAGGATGTTCAAAAATGATATATGTATAATTTATACAGCAGTAAAATATTAAAAAAATGAAAATATTGCCCATGGCACTAATGGTGTCCGTTTTTGGATTAGCCGTTTTCTCTTTATATAAAATAGAGGGAAAAAACTCCAAATCTAAGGATAAGATCAAACAGCGTGCCATGCAAGATTACAATACATATAAAATAGAGGGGATACCCAAATCTAAGGATAAGATCAAATCACAGCATGCTTTACAAGATTACGATACCATTAAAATTCAATTTCCAGATTTAAAAGAACACTATCCTAACGGTCGACAATCACCCATACAGGGCATCGTTTTGCATGCACCAGAAATCCCATCTGTTTTTGAAACCATTTCGGTATTACAAAATCGTTCTGTGGGGTGCCATTATATCATTCCAAATACCACATTGAGTGAATTGAAAAAAGAGGCCAAAGCCTTAGTGGCGCAGCAGAAATTCTTGCCCAAATCAGAAAAACTATCTCCTGTCGCCTTAAAAGCTTGTCACGTTGTATTGCGTTTCAAGGGCAGACAGGATCGCATTCCTGTGCTCCAATTGGCCGATGACCACACAGGGGTTAAACAGGCTGGTCTGGGGCGATGGAAGGATTGGACATGCGATGTGGATGGCAAGTTGAACTCTGCAACCATTGGAATAGAGTGCGCCAACTCCCCAAACTATAAAACCGGTACCCATGATTTATTTAGAGGTTCTGTGGGGCAGATGCAGATTCTGATCCCTTTGTTACAAGGTTTGTTGGAAAAGCATACATTGCTGGGTTCAGCCATCGTTGCCCACAGCGATATTGCCTGGAATCGTCCTGGTGATGTGCACAAAAGAGATCCTGGGCCATGGTTTGCCTATGAAACATTGGCACGCTATGGGTTAGGGCTGGTGCCATTGGCAAAAGATTTCCCACCTCTTCCAGAAGATCGAAA
>CAXNJQ010000048.1:0-5464 GCA_964202705.1 Holosporaceae bacterium | reverse complement strand
CCCCATAATTGAACCTGATCGGGGGTCAGCACCGTATCAATCACCATGCCCAAAACCGAACCCATCAACAATCCGATTAACACACTCAGCGATGACCAACTGCCCCAAAGCCCTTTTTTACCTTCTGGGGCATGCTCCACAACAAAAATCATGGATCCTGTGAACTCTCCCCCCATGGATAATCCTTGGAACAGGCGTAACACAATCAAAATCACCGCCGACCACGCCCCCACCTGCTGGTATGTGGGCAACAACCCAATCAACGTGGTGGGAATGGCCATACAATAAATAGACCACATCAAGGCTTTTTTTCGCCCATGACGATCCCCAATATATCCAAAAAGAACCGCACCCAAAGGCCGCATGATAAAGCCCAGAAAAAAGACCGCATAACTTTTTAACAACAACCCAACGGGCGTTTGATCCGGTGGGAACATCAATCGACTGATCATCACACCAAAATATCCATACAGGGCAAAATCATACCATTCCAAAGCATTACCAATCATGCAAGAGGTCACCACATGCCGCAACTTTTTTGACGATACGGCAGAGGTGTGACCAAGTGTGTCCAAAGGCTGGGTCATGGAATCAAAAAATGAAGAAGTCATGCCCTGATTGTTCATCAAGTACTGAAAAAAGGCAATCAGAGCGCCAGTATCGTTGACACCCTGAAAAGCTTTTTTCCTGTTAAACCCTACTTTTCAGATTTTTCCCCATTCATCGGGAAAAACTGGAAAAGATTGCCTCCACAAATCGGGAAAAACTGGAAAAGATTGCCTTCACAGCAGGAATTTTTCCCAAATCCGACCAAGACAAAAACACCAGCAACATGGCCAAAACGCCGAACGCTGCAATGGAAATGCCTTGTCGCACCCCATCAGGCAATTTTCTACCTATGATCCATTCTATCCATTCCATCATAATCAATCCCCCATCCAATACGGGCAGAGGCAACAAATTGAAAAACCCTAAACCCAAGGACAAACTGGCCATCAAAAACAAAACAGGAATCCACCCTTCTTGCAACACATTTCCGGCTTGGTGGGCAATGGAAATGGGCCCACCCATGGAATCTAGGCGCAAAGATTTAACCATACGCACAGGATTCAGCATATCAAGGGTTTCAGAAATCGCCATCCCAAAGGATTTTTTCCAATAAAACCGCGTGTTTTTGTCTGGCCCGCACTTTAATTTACCCAACCATACGCCGGATGCCTTTTCTGCGGGCATAATGGTCAGATTCAGATCTTGATCGCCACGCATTACCGATACATCCAACGGTTGTGTAGCAGGGGTTTTTTCCAAAACCTTTAACACATCCTCAAAGGTACCAATCTTATTTTCCGCCCCTTTTATATCATTTATTCGATCCCCCTGCCTGATACCTGCCAAATAGGCCTGGGATGTGGGAAAAACGGTGCCAATGATGGGGCTGTGATAGGGCTTTCCAAGGGTAATAAACAACACAACAAACATCACAAAAGCCACCAGATAATTCACAGCAGGTCCGGCTGCGGCAATCATAATGCGCTGCAGGTGGGTTTTACCTGCCATGGTGCGTCCATGATCCCTTTGACTTGTTTCTTTGGATACGCTGCTGGCCACATTGGCATCGCCCAACATTTGGACGTAACCCCCCAATAAAATCCATGAAAAAATCCACTCTGTTCCGCTCTTGTCTTTCCACGAGACTATTTTTGGTCCAAACCCAATGGAAAAACGCTCTACGTGAACGCCACAGGCCTTTGCGGCCAAATAATGCCCCAATTCATGCACAAAAACCAAAGGAGACAACACCACAACAAAGGCCAACACCGACATTAAAAATGAAAACATATTCATCTGTTTCTAAAATTTCATCTATCCTTGAAAATAACACACAAATGATCAAAAAACAGTACAATCGGGTACGACATTATTTCTAACATATATTATCTTCACAGCGATGATCCGAAAGCCCATGCTCAAGAGCGCACAAAACCGCTCTCAACAGCGCTATTAATAGCACACAATAAAAGGCACACAATAAAAAGAAAAATTAGCGAAGTTGTTGTAAATGAAATTAAAAAGTTTGGTACCGAGTGGGTTAACCAACGGGATCGATTGGGAAGCACCTTGTCAAAGGTTCGAAGAAAACACCACAGCATACTGTAAAATGGAACACTGACCATAAGACCATAAAGAAGAAACAACGACCATATCTTAAGGGTCACAAAGGATAGGAGGATCGTCACGAATGGCATCGGCGAATGGATCAGGACGAATGGCACCACTAGCACCACCGAATAGATCAGGGCAGACATGGCAAAGGATAGGACACAAATGAATTTTTTGGATAAATTCGTACATTTTTTTCCAAGAACATAGATAAAAAACTGCATCATAAAATAAAATGGAACGCCAACCAAACAAGTATTTAGAAAAAAGCGTGTTATCAAAAAGGAGTACAACTCAAGATTAAGCATGTATTGCAAAAACAAAAATGACAATAAAGTCATATTATATGATTTTTAATAAAAGTCAAGACAAGCGGTGTTAATAAAACACACAATGTTTTAAATTATTTCACTGAATACAGAAGTCCACAAAATACAATTGGCCATGACGGCATCGTCAATGGTTTTGTTGGCCAGCATAATGGCCTCTGTCATACCCCATGAACAAGGCGGCATTAGCCGGCACCATGCAATATGGCGCAGACAGGCGGCCACGGATCCTTTTCCATTGGTGCCTGTCCTATGAATAACGGGGGAAAGGGATGTTGGGGGTTGTCAAAATGCTGTAAAAGCCGTGTAATTGTGTCAAACGAATGTCCGATGTGACAGCCCTGAAATGGGGGCAAGAGGAGATCAAGGGTAATCATGTATCGATATGCGCTGATCCTGGAATACGACGGGTCCTTTTTTTCGGGATGGCAATGGCAAAAAGGTGCACCTTCTGTGCAAACCAGTCTGGAAAAAGCCATAGGGTCTTTGACGGGTGAAAAAATCACCATGTACGCTGCGGGCAGAACCGACAGTGGTGTGCATGCGCTTGCACAAGTGGCGCACATGGACCTGTCTCGTCCTTGGTCTTTGGATTCGTTGCGTCGTGGCATCAATTTTTACTTGAAAGATATCCCCATAAAAATCCTGCAGGCCCACGAAATGCAGGCACCTTTTCATGCCCGATTTTCTGCCCTTTCGCGATCCTATGAGTACTGGATTTTGAATCGTCCCAGCGCCAGCGCTTTGTTGGAAAAACGCGCCTGGTGGATTGCTGCGCCCTTGAATCAAGAAGCCATGATGCAGGGGTGTGCGGTGCTGCAGGGTCATCATGATTTTTCTTATTTTCGACATCGCGATTGTCAAGGCCACAGCCCATTTAAAACATTGGACCAATTAACCTTGGAATCTCGACACGATTACATCATTATTTATGCCAAAAGCAGGTCTTTTTTACACCGACAAGTCCGCATGATGGTGGGGGCCCTGGTGGCTTTGGGAAAGGAACAGTGGAATTGTGACCATTTATCCTATTTGCTGAATCCCCACACCCATACTCAAATTCCCAGAAATCGTGCCACCACAGCACCTGCCCACGGATTATATTTAAAGCATGTTGATTATGGTATTCCTGGATTTTATAATCCCAGCCCTTTGGCTTTTCCAGATGGGATTTGAAAAACCAGGCCAGAATTCCCGTTATGCTCTTTGACTGACCCAAGGATTATAAAATACCGGGAAAATGCTTCAAGAGCAGGGAAAAGCATTCAGCAAAAATGATTGATGCTCTTTACCCTAAACTCTTACCACAACGGATGAAAACATCGGGACTGCGCAGGTTTAAAAACCGGATACAGACGCACGAATCTCTGACACATCGGCTTCTTTACCGATCATGCTAACGGCTGAGTTTTGCTGATAAGCCCTAGAACGGGAGGTTCCCAATCCGTTGTTTTTAGCCAACGCACTGCGTTTTTTCGCATAATTTGGCGCAACCATAGGATAATCCATGGGCAACGACCATCTTTCACGATATTGCTCTGGGGTCAAACCATAGGATGTGCGCAAATGTCTTTTCAACATTTTTAGACGCTTACCATCTTCAAGGCAAACCAAATATTCAGCTGTGATGGATTTTTCAATGTCCACAGGGGCCTGGGGCAAAGAACGTACATTGGGGGTGTGATGCAGATTGCACAACGTTGAGAAAATCTGTTGCACAAAACCAGACACCTCTGCGGGCTGCATTTCATTGCGTGCAACATAAGAAGCAACGATACGACCAAGAGCTTCTAAGATATGCTCTTTATCCTTTACGTTTTCCTTGTTTTCCCATAAACGAGCATTCATATTGATTCCTTTATTTATAATTTTCCTACTCATTCTTACATCATTCGTACAGAGAGTGCAATAAAAAGTTTCTATTTTTTACACGAAAGAGCAAATAACATAGAAACAAAACGTTCTGATCAACATAAAAAGTATCTAGACCAAGAATTTTATCCATGATTTTTATGGCACAGCGCTGGCCATTTCCAGGGTTTTTGGGTTTACAACTAAAGAACCACTGTACATCAATCTCATCCAAAAATGATTTTTAAAAAAGGCACAATACCATCAAAATAAATTGCATTTGAGTTGGTTTTTTATTATGATAAGAAAAAGGGATACTTTCAGACGTTCTGTTGACCTACAAAAAAATCATTATACAATCGCCCGGACACACCGTTTACGAAGGCGAAAATCCTGGCCAGTTGGTTCATTTTTTTAGCGACACTTGGCACAGTGTGGCCACAGAAACGACCACAGAGATTCATGGAAAGGGCGCTTTTTCCCAACGCATTTCTGCATTTTTGTTTTCAAAACTAACCCAGATGGGCATTCCCAACCATTTTCTGGGCACACGCAACATGCGGGAATCCTTGGTGCAGGATACCTATGCCATGCCCTTTACCCTGCGGATTCATTCTTGCGCCAGTATGGATTTATCCAAGGATTTTGATATACCAGAACATACGATTTTTGACCCCCCATTGGTGGAATACATTGCGCCGTCTTCTAAATACCACATCAATGATGATTTTTTGATGGCCATGGGATGGTTGGATCAAGACGAAATCGACGAAATTCATGCGCTGGCATTGCGCACCACCCATGGTCTGCAAGGATTGTTTGCCGCCTGGGATTTGGCCCTGATTCAGTTGGAATTAACCCTGGCTCGATCCTTTGAAAGCCCCTTTGTGGTGGCTGGATCCTTGGCACCAGAGCATTTTTTGGTCAAAGATTTACGCACAGGAGAAACATGGCATATGGCCCCGCAGCCCGATTCTGAATCGGACCCATTAACCGTGTACAGCCTATTGGCCAGACGATTGGGTGTGTACACCTCTGCTTCTGCAGAAAGTGTCCCCATGGAAACTGAAAACGCGGTGGCACAAGCCAGAACCGACAGCACTTTGCCCATTGGCCCCCAGGTT
>CAXNJQ010000047.1:0-5648 GCA_964202705.1 Holosporaceae bacterium | reverse complement strand
CACGGACACCAATCAAATGGCACTCCCGTGAGCGGTGGCTGGTATGTCTATCCTGAAATGGCCGCCGCTGGATTATGGACAACGCCAACGGACTTAGCGCATTTTATTGTTGAGGTTTTAAAAATGCTGCAAAAACAAGCCGGGCTATTACAACCTACTCTTATTCGGGAAGCCATCACGTCACAAATTCGAATTACACAATGGTATGGTGACACCATCAGCGAAGCCAGTGGACTTGGATTTTTCTTGGCAGGTTCTGCAGAAAATCTCAAAATTGCCCATGATGGTGGCACTGCAGGTTTTATTAGTCGTTTTATTGCTCTTCCAGAGCAAGGACAGGGGTTTGTAATTATGGTTAATAATGAAGGCGCTTTCGGCCTGATTGATGAAATTACGCATAGTATCGCCGATGTGTATGGTATGACCGGTTTTGAGTCAATTGAAAAAACCGAAACGAGCATTATGGATATTGCTCATTACCTCTGCTTTGTAGGTGTTTACAAATGTGAGGACGATGAATTGACCATCAGCCAGCATGACGATAAATTATTTCTTTCATTCCCTTATACTCAGGAAATGCAGCTACGCAGAGAAAGGGATGACTTGTTTTTTGTTCAAGAGGGGTCCGATGCCGTGAAATTAATCGGATCACAAGATCATGGTTGTAAAGTGCATATCATTAGCCATGGTAAAGAAACTATATACATAGGCGTGCAGTAAGGCACAATTTAAAAGAACTTTTGGAAGATAAAAGTTCGTTGTTTATGCTTGGGATGATTTTGAGGTGCAAAGACGATGCTAATAAAGCCTGACCTTCGGGATGAAAAAATCATTTCGTGTTTACGGGATGCCTATGGAATAGATGTAGCAACCATTGCATTTCTGCCTCTTGGCGCTGATTTCAACACAGCGGTTTATCGCATTACAACAAGAAACCAAATGGATTATTTCCTAAAATTAAGAAGCGGTAAGTTTTTAGAGGCTTCGGTCTCAGTGCCAAAATATTTGGCTGATCTGGGTGTCCAACACGTTGTTCCTTGTCTTGTAACCAAAACAGAGCAACTTTGGACAAGTTTGGCATCATTCAAGGCAATTCTGTACCCTTATATCGAAGGCCGTAATGGCGTTGAAGCCAAACTATCAGAAGATCATTGGGCACAATTTGGGGCGGCCATTAAAAGACTGCATAGCACCGATATTCCTTCATCAATAACAAATGGTGTGCCACGAGAGACCTTCTCTTCCAAATGGCGAAAAACCGTCAAGGCATTTCTTGAGCGCATTGAAAACAAGGTTTTTAAAGAGCCTGTTGCTGTAAAAATGGCCACGTTCCTGAAATCCAAAAAGGGCGAAATCCTTAAACTGGTGCAGCGCGCTGAAGCGCTTGGGATCAGAATCCAAAAACAGCCCCTTGACTAGGTGTTATGTCATGCCGATATGCATGGTTGGAACCTGATGGTTGATCAAGAAGGGGCCCTTTATAGGGTGGATAGGCTGATCTTTGCCCCCAAGGAATGAGATTTTATGTTTATCGGCGCTGGCATTTGGGCGAGTTCCCTGACAACGACCGAAGAAGAATCGCTGTTTTATCAGGGCTATACTCAGACAGAAATCCATCAGGATGTACTCGCCTGTTACCACTTTGAACGCATTACTCAGGACATGGACTTCAAAACTGGGTAACGTGAATACATTTTTCGCTCTGATGAAGGTGGTGACGATTGTATCCGGTGCTTTGAATGACCGAAGAACCGTTTTTTACCAGGAGGCGCAATTAAAAGCACGTATCAAGCCACTGGCTGAACTAGAAAATTCATAAAAAATTGACGGATTTATCCCAGGTGGCATAGAATAATCTCATTGCCCTATTGATCCCAAAAATGGAATGACCCGCCCTGCCCCTTATCACGCCAATGGATGTGGCCTTACCGCAAAGCAGCCAGCATTCCAAAACATGACCTTACAGACAACGCACCAACCTGCTGGTGCATGGATGATCACACTGAATCAGGGGCCAACACCCCAACCTGTGGATGCCTGTGCGCCGAGCACACTGAATCGAGGAAGATCATGAATCCAGAATCCATAAAGCGTTTTTGCATTGTCGGCTTGGGCCGCAGCGGCATCAGTCTGGCTCAGCATCTTAACGCCTATCATGCACCCCATCACAAGTCTTCACGTTCAGGGCAGACCACAACAGATATCCATCAGACCAGCAGGCAGACCAACATCAACCCATCAAGCTGGGACCACAGCCTAGAATCCCATACCCCATCGTCCCCCTTTAACCATCCAACTTGCCCCAGCCAAGCCTATCAACACCCAAGGGATCAACCCAGTGGATCTCATCACCCCACTTTTGATTATGTTGTATGGGATGATAGCGCGGAAAAAAGAGAGGCAGCAGAGTCAGCCGGTTGGTCATTATGGACCCCAGATTTTGATTGGACAGATGCCGCATGCATTATTTCACCAGGCATTTCTGATCACCCCATTATGCAGCACGCATTGGCACACCACAGGCCCATCATGTGTGACATTCAGCTGTTCCACATCCTGTTTCCCCAGGTTCAAAAAATTGGTGTCACAGGCAGCAATGGCAAAACCACCACCTGTGCCTTGATTCACCATGGCCTGAAAAACCATGGTCGCAACTGTATTTTGGCAGGAAACATGGGCGTGCCCATCTTTTCCACATTGGAAAATGGATGGCCTGTTGATGCCCTTTACATATTAGAGTTATCCTCTTATCAATTGGAATTGTGCCATCCGTTGAATTTAGATGTCGCCATTATTTTAAACCTATTCCCCCATCATCTGGAACGCCACGGCACCATGGACCAGTATCGGTACATCAAGGAAACCATTTTGCAGGGGGCACGCATGGGTTGGATCCCCAAAGATTGGCCCATGAATTTAGATCGTGACCATACCCCACCCGTCATTTCTGGACAGCAGGTGGTTCAACGATGGTCAAGGGACGGCTTGCAGGACTATGATTTACCTGACACCTTGAATGGTGCCCACAATCAAGAAAATGTGGCCGCAGCTGTGGCGGTTTTACGCTCTTTACAGTGCACCAAAACAGATGTTTTTATGGATTTTAAAGGACTAGAGCATCGTCAAGAGTACGTGGCACATACCAATGGCGTACGGTATTGTAATGACAGCAAAGCCACCAATCCACATGCCGTGGCCAAGGCCATTCAGGCCTGTTCAGATGGCCCCATTTTTTGGATTGCTGGTGGCGTATTGCAAAATGATGATTTGGATGTATTGGATGAATGGGCCCAGGGTATTTCCCATGGTTTTATGATCGGTCAGGCCGGACAACGCTATGCAGAATGGCTGCAGGCCCATGGAAAACCTGCCCTCTTATGTCAGTCACTGGAAAATGCTGTGGAAATAGCCCATGGTCTGGCCCTGTTGTCTGCCCAAAATGGGTTTTTTCCCACGGTTTTATTATCGCCCGGTTGCGCCAGTTTTGATCAATTCACAGATTTCGAGCATCGCGGTCATGTGTTCAAACGGTGTGTTCTGCAGTGTTTAAACCCATCAGCCCCCCATGAATGGGTAGAGCAATCCTCCTTCTTAAGGGGGCCAACATCATGATGTCCTCGCCGCCTCCCTTTTGGACCATTTGGTGGAATTCCATTGACCGTGCGGTCTTTTTTGCGGTATTAACCTTAATGGCTTTGGGGGTGTGGCTGATTATGGCCTCCAGCCCTGCCATTGCATTACAGCACAACTGGACAGCGTTTGTCTTGCTGAAACGTCATTTTATGATTGTGGGTCCTGGGTTGGTTTTATTGTTGGGGTCCAGCTGTTTGGGCAAAAAAGGCATTCTGGCATCCACCTTAATTCTGGGGTCTATGGCATGGATCAGCATTTGGGCGGTGTGTATGTGGGGAGAGGAAATCAAGGGTGCACGACGTTGGCTGGCGGTGGGATCTTTTTCCTTGCAACCTTCGGAATTTTTGAAACCAGCCCTTAGCATTGCTGTGGCCTATTTGCTGTCTTTACCCACGCATTTTTTGATTTCAGGTTGTCTGATGGTTATGGCCGCTATTCCCTTGTTATTGCAACCTGATTTGGGCATGGCTTTGGTTATTTTTGCCGTATGGTTTGGGCAATGTTTTACGGCCGGTTTACATTGGCTTTGGACTGCTGGTGCCTGTATCAGCGCGCTGATTGGTGGGGCGGGCGCGTACCTGTGCTTTCCCCATGCGGCCTATCGCATTCAAACGTTTTTATCCGGTTCAGAAAAGGACCCTCTGGGCAGTCAGTACCAAGTAACCCAAGCATTAAAAAGCTTTTCTTCAGGCGGACTGTTGGGTAAAGGACCAGGCGCTGGCACCATTATCAATGCGTTACCTGATGGTCATGCCGACTTTATATTTGCTGTGGCCGGAGAAGAAATGGGTCTGTTGGTGTGCTTGGGTATCGTCGTGTTGTACGGCATTATTTTGTATCGATTTTTCTGGCATGCTTTGCAAGAAATTGATCGATTCCATGCTTTGGCCGTGGTGGGGTTAACCTTGCAAATTCTGTTACAAGCCGTTTTGAATATGGCCTCTGTTTTACGCATGATGCCTACAAAGGGGATGACGTTGCCCTTTATCAGTTATGGTGGATCATCGTTTCTAAGTTTATGTTGGGCCATGGGGATGTTGTTGGCCTTAACCCGGCGATACCGCAGCATGATCTAGGGGGACTGGGGGGATTATGTGGAATGACCGGGGTTGATAGAGCGCCACCCCGTTGGGCTGTGGTTTTGTTACAGCATCATGGGCATTTCTGTTAGAATAAGGTCAAAAAGTCAGAAAAATCACCACACAGGTCTTTCTTTTGGAAAAAAGCTGGGCTATAATTTGAACAGCTTGTCCCCATCGTCTAGTGGTTAGGACGTCGCCCTTTCAAGGCGGCAACACGGGTTCGAATCCCGTTGGGGATGCCCTTCAGGAGAATAGCATGAACAAAACACTGATGCCTCGAGCAACAGCGCTATGGTTGTTAAAACACACCTCTTTGACAGGCAAACAAATTTCTGAATTTTGCGATATTCATTTATTGGCTTTGGATGTGTTAAAAAACTCCAATACTCTTCAAGAATTGGACCCCATTGCCAATCACCAGCTGTTACGCGAAGAAATCCAACGCTGTGAATGCGATCCTCAAGCCAAGTTGATGCTGCACAACCCCCTGATGTTAAAGGAAAAAGAAGGAAAGAAATACACGCCTTTGTCCAAGCGGGCGGATATTCCCCATGCCATTTTATGGGTTGTTAAAAACCATCCCGAATTGCCAGATACTCAGATCTGTTCCATTTTAGCCACAACACGCAGTATGGTTAAAAACATTCGCGATGAATCCTATTGGAATTTTGATCACTTAAGACCAAAAAATCCAGTTCTGATTGGGCTGTGCCGTGAAGAGGATCTGTTACCTGCGGAATGATTCCATCATTGGTTAATGGATGGGTGTTTAAAAAGCAACATCCCTATCTGTTTCATTAACTGTTTTTAACTTTTTGCTGTTATTTATAAAAATCATGTTACGATATGATCGGGTTTATACCATTTCGTCGCCACTTTAAATTAAAAACAACAAAAAGGATTAATCATGAATATTGATAAAAAAACCATGCT
>CAXNJQ010000046.1:0-5659 GCA_964202705.1 Holosporaceae bacterium | reverse complement strand
CCGCTCCTTTGGCGAGGGTAAGCCATCTTATGGTTCAGCCCCACGTCCATCCTATGGTGCCCCAAGGTCGGATTCTCCGCGTCCAGCTTATGGTGCTCCACGGTCCGGCAGACCTGCGCCCCGTGGCCCTAAAACGCCTCGGCCTACGCTGAAACTGGATAAGTAAAAAGGATTTAAACCTGTCCTTTACGAAAAGCAACCCCCCCCTGTCATTTTGCTTGACCGGGGGTTTTTTGTGGCTGCGATTTGTATTTCAGCCCTGTTACGCCCTGCTTTTTATTTCAATTTTAAAAACAATCGTTTATTATAAAAACTATAACAATCATTTGCAATAAAAAATGATAGAAAGTATGATAGAAAGTTTAAAATCAAAAATAGTAAAAGTCCTTATTTTTAATTGCTTTTTTAGTCAGATTCATGGTGAGCAGAACTCTGAGAGGCAAGGTGTTGAGAACAGAAGTGCTGTTGATGGGAAAGAGGTTTTTGATCATTCTCTGACTCTTGGGGCTGATTATGATAAGATTGTTAAAGGTTCTGTAAATCCTGAGGCTCAGAATGCCTTGAAAAATGCAATATCTGCTGTAAAACAAGGTGTGGATGCTAAAAAGACTGATGTAAAAAAGATGGTGGAAAAATGCTTGGCAGAGTCGAATTTCAGAAATATCTTGGAGCTGAAGTTCTCTGTTTTGGCGGGGGGTTCTCTTTTAGGGAGCATGGTTGTTACGGTTGATCTTACTGGGTTGAACAAAGCCGCCCCCATAACCCCTTACCTCATGGATTTGATCAGGAAAACCATCATAGATTCTGCGAATACTGCGTTTTCAGATTGGGAGGATACTTTTGTTGAATTTTTGGGAGAAAAGATTCCTGCCACCCTGTCAGACCACCACCACGCAGTATCGTGGAATGTCGAATTTCAGTCCAAAGACATCATCAGCTTGCGCGAGAATAATCGTTATTATACAGGGGGGGCACACGGAAATTCCCATACCAAGTGTTATACATTTTGGATGATTGATGGCCAACCCAAACCAATAAAACTAGAGGATCTATTCAAGAAGGGGTCAGACTGGCCTTCTGTCTTGAATCCCTTTGTCGGAAATGCTCTTTCTGAGGAGAAAAAAAGGAGGGGCGTCACATGGCTGCCCTGTACGGGGGGGTGCGTCACATGGCTGTCCTTTACGGATACCACGTTAGAGTTTGAATGGCATAAATTTGCAAAACAAGTATCCATCTTGCCTAAAGGCATCACGATTTACTTTAATACATACGATGTTGGTACCGGTGGAGAAGGGGAGTATACGGTGCATGTGCCATTCTCTGTTCTGGAAACAGTGCTGCGTAATGATGGTTTCGTGAAGGCATTGCGCGATTCATAATCAGGCGGTTTTCTGCACCCTTACATTCAAAACACATTCAATGTAAGGGGTGCAATTAACATTTGTAATTAATTTTTTATTGATTTTAATTAAAAAATTTGACAAACCTATCTACTCATGGTAAAGTTTAATTTGTTAGAATCTAAAAAAGAAATTATTAAAATGAAAAATTATAAATTATTGGCCATTGCGTTTGCATTCCTTCTTTTAGGTCAAACGAATGCTGTGGAGCAGACTAATCCCCAGGATGATCTCTATCGCGCAGGGAAAACTTATTTGAAATCTATAAAAAAAGAGATGGAGGAAAATGAGCTTCCTTGGACTAATGATCCTCTTGCCCATCATTTTGTTGCCCTGAAATTGGCGCAGAGAAAGGCAGATGGGCAAAATGGGATTCAGGACGGTAGCTATGATGACCTTAAGGCACTAGCCAAAGATGAATCAGAAGAGGGTGTTATTGCCAAGGGAGCTATTGAGGAGTATCAAAATAATTTTAGTCTGTTGTTTGATCAACAAATTACGAATGAGAAAAAATTTAATACTGCCTTAAAGATGGTCGAGGATCAAACTAAGAAGTGTTATGTAGACAAAAGCGATGAAAGCCAAAAATTATTGGAAAAAGCAGAGGAACATCTTAATCAGCAAAAATGGGGAATTATAAAGCTAGTGAACCACATGGGAGATAGAATCAAAATGATTGATCAGAAAAAATTCGATTATCCTGTCTTCAAACAAGTTTACATCGGGATACTTAAGAGCGAAATAAATCGTTTATTAGGAGGAAAATTTGCGCCAAAGAATCCTATGATGATGAGTCCACAGGATGAGGGTTATGATGAGCTACTAAAATTAGGGACAGCTTTTATCAACATAGACTAAGCTTGACTTTTCATTAAAAAACTCGGTACGACAATTGATAAAAATATTAACGATGGCATATACAATATTAGTGTGACAGGCCCTGCCGACGTCGGGTGATGGTTGAAACCACTGCCTGATAACGGACCCGCCAACGTTTAAAAGGCGCAACGGATCCCCCCAGGGCATATCACAAAACCTGGCAGGGTTGGGCACAGAAAAATTGGTAAAAAAACCCTTGAATCATTGCGAATGTCTGGGGTTTTTTGGTATGGTGTACGTATTCAAATACATGTTTTTCTCTATGACCCAGGCACGCTCTTTTCAATCCATGGTGTTAAGGTTACAAGAATTTTGGGCCAATCAGGGCTGTATCCTGTTACAGGGGTATGATCTGGAAATGGGGGCAGGCACATCCAGCCCCTTTACATCGCTGTATGCGTTAACACCAAAACCATGGAAAGCCGCCTTTGTTCAGCCGTGCCGTCGGCCCAGCGATGGACGATATGGCGAAAACCCCAATCGGGTTCAAAAATACCACCAATTTCAAGTGATTTTAAAGCCCGCCCCAGAGGACATTCAAGATTTATTGCTGCGCAGTTACGAATGCTTGGGCATTGATACCCAGAAACACGATATCCGCTTTGTCGAGGATGATTGGGAAAATCCCTCTTTGGGGGCGGCTGGTCTGGGCTGGGAGGTGTGGTTGGATGGCATGGAGGTCACTCAATTTACCTATTTCCAACAAATGGGGGGCATGGCCTGTTCGCCCGTTTCTGGGGAAATCACCTATGGTTTAGAGCGCATTGCCCTGTTTTTACAAAACAAAAACAGTTTCTTTGATTTGGCCTGGAATGATCCTGAATCAAGCGTCCCATACACATGGGGTGATGTGGCGTTGCGTGGTGAACAACAGTTTTCGGCTTGGTATTTTGAACATGCGCCCATAGAAGGAATGATAGGACATTTCGAGGATGCTTTGGCCTGGGGAGCATTGGCGTTGGAAAAACAATTGGTGTTGCCGGCCTATGATTACGTCATTCAGGCCAATCACATCTTTAATGTTTTGGATGCACGTGGCGCCATCGGTGTGGCCCAGAGGGCTGAATACATTGCGCGCATTCGTCATTTGGCCAGCGCCTGTTGTGCGGCATGGATTCGAGATCAAAGTTTGACCAAGGAATCAGATCAGACACTGGCGAATGGGGATGAAAAGGTCGTGGAAATCAAGGGACATTTTACACAGGATTCATAAGTATGTCTGATTTTTTATGGGAAATTGGGTGCGAAGAAATTCCCGCACGCATGCAAAAAGGGGCCCAAGACCATTTTGAACGTTTGGTCATGCAGCACAGTGGAACGTTGATTGTGCAGGGGGTAAAAACGTGGATTACGCCTCGGCGATTGGGGGTTCGATTAAGCTCTGTTTTTCCTGTTTTAAACCAAGAAGTGGTGAAGCAGGGGCCATTGGTTGATTTGGGGGAAAAGGCATTGGCAGGATTTTGTCGAACTTGGGGTATAGATCCAGAGGCTTGTACCCAGGTCTTAACCCCCAAAGGGGTTGTGTGGTCAGCCACGTTGGCTGCGAAACAAGAACCAATAGAAACGCTGTTGGTTCAACTGTGTACAGACGTATTAACCCATATGTTTTGGCCAAAAAGGATGGTTTGGTCTGGGGATCAACCATGGATTCGCCCCATTCGCTGGATGGTGACGTTGTATGCAGAAACGCCGTTGGAATGGTCATTTAATGGTGTGGCATCGGGATCCTGGTCAGAGGCACACCGATTGGCCCCCCACAAGGATTTTTTTGATGTTCCGGCGGATGTTTTGTATCAAAACGGGTCCCATTCTCGCTTTGGCATGCGTATTATTTCACCAGAAACCTACGCGGTACAGTTGGCGCACTCTGGTGTGCTGATCGATCATGATGGGCGATCAGAACGCATTGCCCATGATGTACAGCAATGGGCCCAGGAACGGAATGCGGTTGTGTGTGGGGACACGTTTGATGCATTGGTCGAGGAAAATGCTGGCCTGGCCCAATGGCCTGTGGGGGTGCTGTGCGCCTTTGATTCCAAATTTTTAACATTGCCACCAGAGGTCATCATCACGACGTTGCAGGTGCATCAAAAATGTTTCAGTTTGCGTTGTGCCAAAAACCCAGACCAGCTGTTGCCCTATTTCATCATGATTGCCGATGGCCCCGTGCACGATGCGGTGGTTAGACAGGGGTATGAACGGGTGGTGGATGCCCGTTTGTCGGATGCCTTGTTTTTTTGGACTTTGGACTTAAAAACGCCGTTGGATCAGCGTTTAGACGCCTTGGATCAGCGGTTGTTTTTTCAAGGGTTGGGTACATTAAGGGATAAAACCTGGCGTTTAAAGGGGTTGATGTCTTGGATTGTGCATCACACATAGCACAAGGATTTACAGAAATCGGCCGAGCACGTTGCCCTGTTAAGCAAATGTGATTTATTAACGGCCATGGTGGGTGAATTTCCTGTGCTGCAAGGGGTTATGGGGCGATATTATGCCCAACATCAGGGGGTTGATTCGGCGGTGGCAGATGCCTTGCAACAGGTGTATCATTATGGGCGTGGGCGCATATCAGATCTGGAAAAAGGTGGAATTTTAGGGGCTTTTTTAGCCATAGCCGATGGAATGGATACATTGGTTGGGTTTTTTGTATTGGGCAGGATTCCCTCTGGGTCCAAAGATCCTATGGCATTACGTCGTACTTGTCAGGCCGTGATCAAAGCCATGGTGGCCCACAGGATTTCTTTTGATTTGAATGGCTTAATGGCGCATGCCCTTTTTCAGTATCAAGAACAAGGGTTTTTGTCTGGTGATGATCATCCCGGTTTGAGCAAATTACAACCCTTTTTTCAGGATCGTTTGGCTTTTTTATTAAAAGAAACCGCAGTATTACAGGACCCCATCGCCATAAAATCATTGTGCACAGGTCATAATATAGCCGACATTTGGGAACAAGCTGAACAACTGGCCATGCTGTTAAAGGACCACAGAGATTTTGTATCGGCCTATCGCCGTGTCTATGCTTTGGTCCAACAGATGCAGCATCAAGACAGCAGCAATGATTTTTCCATCCTGGATAATCCGTTGGAACGTACCATTGTGGCCTTGTTGGATGTGCCGTGCGCTTATGATATTTTACCCCAATGGACAGGGGCGTTAAACGCGTTTATGGACTGCATCAAGGTGCAAGAAGAACCTTATACATCATCTAGATTAGGGTTGCTAAATGGTGTTTTGGATTCATTGACCTTGTTTTTTAAGTTTGATAAGATTTTTTTATCACTTAATCAATAAGTTATATGAAAAATTATTATAAAAACAAAATGCGAGCACTGTGTTTAAGCATAGTGCTGGCATCGGCTGTTTCCGCTGTTGAAAAAACA
>CAXNJQ010000045.1:0-5709 GCA_964202705.1 Holosporaceae bacterium | reverse complement strand
CGGATCTAGGCAGTGATCTTGTTCCGGCATGACACCAGAACAGCGTAAAGCACTGGATATTAGGGCAAGCGTTTGGGTTAACGCATCGGCGGGATCTGGAAAAACCACCCTTTTGGTGGCCCGCATGGTGCGATTGCTGTTATCTGGAATAGGTGGGAACACCATTTTATGTCTGACCTTTACCAAGATTGGTGCCACAGAGATGCAAGAGCGTCTGGATCAAAAATTATCCCGATGGTCCCTGTGCCCACCACAGGAATTGGCCCAAGATTTAACACTCATTTTGGGGCATGACCCGTCGCAAGAAGACTTGGCTTGCGCCAGATCCCTATACCAATCATGTCAAAAAACCCCTATAAACATCCAAACATTTCACAGTTTTTGTCACGACACCTTGATGCGTTTTCCCATAGAATCGGGGCTGAATATTCCCTTGCAGATTCTGGACCATCCAACCTCTATTCGCCTGTGGGACAAGGCGTTGGATACGGTGTTACGTCATATGGATCCCCTATCCCCCTTGGGCCAAATGGTGCAGCGCATTATGGATGGCGGTGTGACTTTAACCAGCGTCTTAACAGAATGGTTTGAACGGCGATTATTGACGAGGCCTGAATATGACCAGTCAGCCATGGATTTTTCCAGTCAAGATTTTTTACAGATTCGCCCCAACATCATGCCAGAACCAGATGTTTTAGGGCCATCTGATCAGAAATGGTGTGATCAATTTCGGGGTATTCCCAGGGGGTCTGTGGCCTATTGTGGTTTAATTTTGGCAAAAATTCCCAAAAAATCATCATTGCAACATCCGTCCTTGTACAAGTGGCATCAACAAGAAATGCTGTGGATGCAGGAATTGATTCAATGGCAAGATCGACAAAAACAGGCCAAAAAGGAACACGACCTAGTCATTCTGTTTCAAGCCACCATGGCCGAGTACGGGCGTAACAAGCATGGTGCGTTGGATTTTGATGATTTAACCATAAAAACCCTGGATTTGATGGAACACACCCTGTATTCAGGATGGGTGGGGCACACATTGTATCAGACCATAGAACACATTCTGGTGGACGAAGCCCAAGACACCAGTCGACATCAATGGAAAATATTACGTGTTTTGATCGAGTCGATTATCCAAAAACCCCACAGAACCATCTGTGTTGTGGGTGACCCCAAACAATCCATTTACGGGTTTCAAGGGGCAGATCCAGAGGGGTTTTTTCTGATGCGGCCATTTGTAAAAGCCTGGGTGAACTCCCAATCAGGGCTGTTTTGCGATGTGTCGTTGACCATATCTTTTCGATCCGCCTCTGTACTTTTAAATGTGGTTAATGCTGTTTTTGCGGATACCAAACGTACTGGGATGGATTTTTTGCCCCACACCAGCGTGCACCAAGGACGACCAGGGGTTGTCACGTTTTGGGCGCATACCGGCCAAGGATTAGACTATGGCGATTTGTCGGCCGCTTGGGTTTCCACATTACAGCGCTTGTTGCAAGAGGGGGTGTTTTTACCCAGTCAAAATCGCCCCGTTCAAGCCAACGATATCATGGTCATTTTGCCCCGTCGGACCACTTTTTTCAAAATATTGCAAGATCAACTGTACCAATCTGGCTTGTTGACAGGAAAAGACATGACGTGCAAAGACAACCCTGTGCTGGCCATGCTGGTGGCCTGGTGTCGTGTGGCTGTCCATGGAGACGATGATGGGGCTTTGGCACTTATACTGTCTGGGATGTCGCGTTTTTCCACAGAATGTCGTGTCTTTTCATCGGCCTATCAACGGGGTCGACGATCCATTTGGCAAAACATTTCCAACCAACCCGAACACCGATTTTTTTCAGCTTTTTCACGCTATATTCGAAATATTGCGGAGGTTAAAACCTCTCTGCGGCTGTTGGATTTGGTGATCCATTGGGTTTATGTTGATGGTGGCATGACATTTTTATCGGCTATTGGGGACAAACACAGCGTACAAAATGTCGTGGATGTTTTTATTGCTGCCTTACAAACCTGGCATGATCCAGAGGATGCCGTTGGTTTTCTAGATTGGATGATCAAATCTGACACGGTCTTTAAAAACCCCATGGGCGGAGGAATCCGTCTGCTGACCATTCATGGTGCCAAGGGGGCCCAATCACCCATCGTCATTTTACCCGATTTACCTGAAAGTGTGGAAAAAGATGATCCCGAATATTGGCGTTTGTTGTATGTGGCCATGACGCGCGCCCAAGATCGATTGTATGTGTCATCGTGTAAATCCACCAGTCCGTGGTACCAGGCCATTGATCAGGCCATGATGGGGGCTGGGGTGCTAGAGCGCAGGCCAGATGACCGCCTGCCCGTTGTTTCTTATACCCTGTCGGACAAATCGTTGGAACCTGTGTTCCAGCCTGCACATCAGTCTGTGTTGGAACCTGAGTCAGAACCCCTGGATACACAGCCTTTATCCCAGGGGACCCAGACCCAGCAAAGCCCACAAAGAGTTGGCCCAAGGCAAGGACAGGACCCAAGCCCCATCAAGAGCCCTTTTTCTGACCAACAGCCTGCCTATGGATCTTTTGCTTGGTTGCTTTCTGGGCTGGCCAATAACGACTGGGGTGATTCCAGCGTGCCAAATCATCAGCCCCCTTGTACAGAAAAGGCGGCGTCCTTTTCTCGTGATGCCTTTTTCTATCGCCGTCGAGGGGAATCCTTGCACCAATTGTTGGATGAATTGCCACGCAGCGATCCCCAGCATTGGTATGGGTTTGCCCGGCGATTTTTACACCAACAGGGTCTCTTGCAAGAGCAAGCGGATATGTGGGCAAAGCGTGTGGTGGCCCTGTTGCATCAACCCCTGTTACAGCCCTTATTTTTCCAGGCCAAATCAGAGGTCGAGTGGTGTGGGCCAGGACATATTCGACGTATGGACCGGGTTCTGGTGGGCAAAACAGACCTTTGGATTGTGGATTTCAAGAGTACGCGTATGACAGAGTCGTGGGACAGCATGCCCTATGGCCATCAAATGCAAATGTATGCCGATTTAATGGGCCCGATTTATCCCAAAAAACGGATTCATCAAGGGATTTTGTGGTTGAAACAGGGTGTTTTGCAATGGCACCCGGCATCCCAATGCTGGTCACAGTGTGGTGCGTTCTAGGGGGATGGCCCGGGGGGTCTCAGCCAGAACCTGTTGCTTTGTATCCCCGATCCCCCTGACTCATTCTTTTTATTTCTGTGATGACCCTCGCGATTTTTATGCCCCAGGGATCGCCATTAGGGTACCTTTGATACCATTTCTGCTGTCAGTTTGGTCGGCATGGCAGGTTGTGCCATGGTAATATTATTAATAACAACAGGTGGCGGCACTAGATTTTCCCCATTGGTGGGTTTCTTGGAATTTTCAGGGTCAGGTTGCTCTGCCCTATCATCAGCGTGATGGTTATGGTTGGAGTGCTTTTTCTTGACATCTTGTTTTGCCTCAGAAACCTGCTCTATAACAATGGTCTCTGGCGCAGGAGCCACTTCTTGGATCACTGGTCTTCCTGCTACTTCTTGGATCACTGGCCCACCTGGTATTACCTCGGTTGGCGGTGCAATCATTTCGGTGGGATAGATGTCCATAAAACCAGTATTGCCAGCAGATCCAGCCGCTGCCCCCATCATGGCTGCACTCTCTAATCCACCCATAGCAAGGGCACCTGCGGCCAAACCAGCGCCACCCCATCCACCACCATTCCAGTTGGGGTGATTATTGTTATCCCAGTTGTGATTGCTGTTGTGATCATTGTTCAGATTCCTTCTGCCGTGATTGCCTGAACCGTTGTGATTGTGAGCGGCGTTTTTTCCACGAGCGGTATCGTTTGGATGATTGTGAGCGGCGTTTTTTCCACGAGCGGTATCGTTTGGATGATTTTTGGCCGCGTTGTGTGCTTTTGGATAACTTGATTGCGAACGAGAGGTCTTCTTTTTTGGTTTTTTCATGGATTTCGGAGTATTTTTAGGGGCATTTTTCTGACCTGCAGAGTGTGAAGCATTATGGTGAGCCCCTGCATGATTTATGCTACCCATATGTCCACCGCCACCATGAAAACCACCGCCGTGACCACCCATATGTCCACCGCCACCATGAAAACCACCACCGTGACCACCACCTCCGCGGGCAGTCAGGTTTGTGACCATTAGGGTAAAAACAGCAACAAGTACTGTGGATATTTCTATTCTTTTCATTCTGACACCTCTTGTTTTATTTTTATTTTTTATAATTTTGATAACATCGTTAATCTTGCGGCTGTCTCTCTTGATGATCTTTTTCTTTGGACAAAGTTTTAATAGGCTTAATAGGTGGAGTAGGCGGTTTAGGTTAAATAGCATTACCTTGCTGATTTTCTTCTTCCCGTTGCTTCTCGTGAATTTGGTCCGCATGAACCCTATCACCAGAAGATGCAAAAATCCCAAGAGTCAAACAAACCGCAGACGTTATTACAATATTCATTGCCTAATCCTTTTCTTTTTTATATGCAAGTTTAAAACAATGATACCAATATTTGAATAATTTTATGTAAACGGGGTTTAAAAAAGTTTCTTCGTATCAATGGGCAGTGTTCAGGTTGATCCCTGGTGAAAACAGGCTTGCTCTGTTTGGGCGGCATGGAAAAACAGCCCCGCTGGATTAAAACCCAAGGGACTGTTCTGGTGTCACGTTGCATTCGGAACGATCAATATTTAGACGTCCGTGTTTATGCCTGGGCTGCGTTCATTGCGGCCAGTTCTTGTATTTTTACCTCTAAATCTTTCTTTGCTTGTTCGATAGATTTTTTATTTTCCTCGATTTTTTTATTAGACCCGTCAATGTCTTTTACTTGAATATTGCTGACTCTCTCTTTTAAATCTGATATTTTCTTGTTTGATTCTTCTTTTTCGCTCGCATCTGTTTGTGATGACATTTTGCTTTCTTCAGCAGCAAGCTCTATTTTGCGTTGTTCTAATAGTGGAGTATTTAACTTGACTCTATCTTCTAGCTTAATGTTATCATCTTCTAATAATTTGATTTTTGTTTCTAATGCGCGTTTTTGAGCATCTGCGCCTTTTATTGCCATCTCTTTCTCTTTTTCCGGTGAGTTATCTTTTTGAGGTGCCGGTTTTAACAATCTAGCCTGCGCCTGCAATGCTTCTTCCGTGACGGCTAGTTTTACGTCAGCTGGTTTTTGATTGTTCTCTACAGCTGTGTTTTCTACAGCCTTGTTTGCGTCAGCTGATTTTCCTTCTTCAACTGCTGCGGCTGGTTTTACTGCTTCTACTGCTGCAACTGCGGCTGTACCTGTTGCTGCGGCTTCGGCTGGTTTTCCTTCTTCAACTGTTGCTACTTCTTTATTCAGATCAGCGTCTGTTTTTACTGCTTCTACTGCTGCAACTGCGGCTGGTTTTCCTTCTTCAACTTTTGCTACTTCTTTATTCAGATCAGCAGCTGGTTTTACTGCTTCTACTGCTGCAACTGCGGCTGTACCTGTTGCTGCGGCTTCGGCTGGTTTTTGATTGTTCTCTACAGCCTTGTTCGCGTCAGCTGGTTTTTGATTGTTTTCTACAGCTGTGTTTTCTACAGCCTTTTTTTCTAAAGCGTTTTTTGCGGCGGCCTTACTCTTAGGAGGGGTCTTTTTCGTACTCTTAGGAGGGGTCTTTTTCTTGCTCTTAGGAGGGGTCTTTTTCTTACTCTTAGGAGGGGTCTTT
>CAXNJQ010000044.1:0-5752 GCA_964202705.1 Holosporaceae bacterium | reverse complement strand
TCGGATGCAACGGATGGAATCAAGGCCCCGAAAATACACTGTACCTTATTGCCAGAAACCACCGCTGCAGAACCCCACAATGGCTCAGCGACTGCCCAGTCATTGCTGTTGCCAATCATCTTGGGGCACCTTGTATTGAATCAGGATGGGATGTCCTTTCGGTACGCATTTCAAGGGAAACCATGGCTCAAACAGGATCTTCCAATTTTTATTGTGAATATAAGGTTGTAAAAACACACCAATTTCTGAAAACACACCAAAGAAACGCATCAAATCAATTTAAAATTAAAGTCAATGATTTTTTAGTGATAATTCTTATTTCAGAATTAGAAATGCAGATTATTACGATTCATGATTCTGATTTTTTCGCGGTTTCAAAACAAAACACGCTTTTTATCCAGATTTTTAAGTGGGCTGGCAATGGCCTACTCTTTCACGCCTTAAGACGTAATACCATCGGTGCTGAAAGTTTTCACGTTCGAGTTCGGAATGGGATCGTGTGTTCCCCTCTCGCTTTAACCACCAGCCCACCTAACAATCTATGAACACTATGCCTGGATTCCGCGGGGCCGTCAATACCCTTTTTTCATTTTTTTAAAGGTTTTTTTGCCCAAAGTTTTCCCCCAAAGGATGGTGTTTTGTCAACAGTTCCGTCCAACGCTCTGTTTGCACGTGGGTGTAAATTTGAGTGGTGGAAATATCCTGATGTCCCAGCAAGTGTTTTAACGTCATTAAATCCACCCCTCTGTGCAGCAAGTGTGTGGCAAAGGCATGGCGCAATCCATGGGGGCTGATGGATTCAGGATCCATGCCGCAGGATAGGGCAAGTTCTTTCAGCAATTGCCCAATGCGTTGACGTGTGACGTGGCCGCTCTTGCCACGCGATGGAAACAAAAAGGGGCTTTGGGCCTTTGGTGAATTCAAAAAACACACCCGTACGGCCAAGTAACGGTCCAGCGCTGCCTTGGATTGTGGCGTAAAAAATACAAAACGCTCGTGACCACCCTTTCCCTTGATGCGTAAACTGGGGGCCATATCGTTTGACAGGCGAAATAAGGGCAATGCCATCAATTCGGATATGCGCATACCTGTGGCATAGAGCAATTCCAAGATGGCCGACAGGCGAATGCCTTCTGGTGACGGATCTTTTTCAGCCCAAGCCAGCAATTTGGCCATGCTGTCGACGCTAAGGGGTTGGGGCAACGGCGCGCGATAGGGTGGATTTTTTAACCCCTGCCAAGGGTCGCTGGGCACAATGCCTTCGCTGGACAGGAAATAGAAATAATGACGTACGGCCGATAAATTGCGCGCAATGCTGCGTTTGGACAGGGGGATTTTTTCCAAATATTCTATGAACCATTGGTGATGCTGTGGTCCGATGGTTTTCAAGATTTGGCCATGCCCATCCGTGGACAGGTCTTTGGGCGATTGCGGTAAGTCCAGGGGGGCAACGGGTTTGTCCCCAAAAACAGTTTGCACAAAGCGATACCAGCGTATCATGTCGCACGTATAGGCCTGTTGCGTATTGGCACTTGCGCCATTTTCACACACCATCATGGATAAAAAGGGTTCCAACCAGGGTGTGGGAACGTTGTTTTCTGGGCACGAGTCTTGGTTAGATTGCTCCAGATCAGGTGTGACGGTGGGGATCATGAGGCTAGGTGTGAAGACGGGGGTGCTTTGCCTGTACCCTATCACGTTTTGTGGTGAAAAATGAACCGGCATCCTTGCCCATGGAAACGCGGTGTTTTCCTCTGAGAAGGGGCGATCAGCCGTTGCGCCTTTTTGGTCATTCTGGCACAGTAAGAAAAATAGGGCAGGGGGTTGCCATGAAGGATAACGCAGCTGGGACCCCATTAAATGGAAAGAAGTTCACAGAGTTTCAGCAAAGCGCCTTGCACCATTCTCCTCCAGAGTCCCAGCCAACGTCGCCATATCCAACACCCTCAACGTCTCCAGCCTCACAATGGCATCAAGGGCCCGAGTACGAATCGTCATACGATCCATCACACTCAACGTCTCCACACCCAACGGCGTCGTATCCATCAGGCTCAACGTCGTCACCCTCAACGGCGTCGCATCCGCTATCCATTTCAGCGCTGTCCGCCCTGTCGCCAAAACCCCAAGACCACCCGTCGCACCAAGACCATCGGTTAGGCCAAGAATCCTTTCCCGAATTATTGCGCGCAGATGAAACCTTGGATCGTGCCTTGCGCCCCTTGATTTTTGATGATTTTGTCGGCCAAGACGATTTGGTGCGTAATCTGCGTATTTTCATTCAGGCGGCGTGTGCCCGCGGCGAATCACTGGATCATGTATTGCTGCATGGCCCCCCTGGATTGGGTAAAACCACATTGGCCCATTTAACGGCCACCGCCATGAAGGGGTCTTTGCGCACCACATCGGGGCCCGTATTGACCAAGCCTGGTGATCTGGCGGCCCTGTTAACCCAATTGCAAAACCACGACGTATTGTTCATTGACGAAATCCATCGTTTGCCCGTGGCGGTGGAGGAATTGCTGTATTCGGCCATGGAGGATTACCGCATCGACATTTTATTGGGCCAGGGGCCGCACGCACGCTCTTTGCAATTGACTTTGCCACCCTTTACCCTGATCGGCGCCACCACGCGTTCAGGATTATTATCGGCCCCATTAAGGGATCGTTTCGGCATTGCTCTGGCATTGGAATTTTACAACCCAGCAGCCCTGTCGGATTTGATCATGCGGGCAGCCAAAGCCTTGGGTTTTGCATTGACCCCAGAAGCAGCCCGGTGTTTGGCCCAGCGTTCTCGTGGCACACCACGTATTGCGTTACGTCTGTTGCGTCGCGTACGGGATTTTGGGGGAAATGGGGAGATGATTGATGATGCCGTGGTGGATTGTGCCCTGAATCAATTGGGGATCAATGATTATGGCCTGGATCGTTTGGATCAGAAATATTTGCATGTGTTACAGCGGTTTTTTGGCGGTGGCCCAGCAGGTCTAGATACGTTGGCGGCCGCATTGTCGGAAACCCGCGACACGGTGGAGGATGTGATCGAGCCCTATTTGCTGCAAAGTGGCTTAATACAGCGCACCCCAAGGGGACGAAAAATCACGGATCATGGTCAAAGGGCCCTGGAGCCCCTGTCATAGGGCCCATAAACCACGATATGGGGGTCGTCTGTATGGGGTGGCCAGAACCCCTTACAATATATTTCTGGATATTTTGCATAAAATCAGGTATAGTATAAAAAACAGTTCATTAAAGATGTGCTTTTTTTGAAAACATGCAAAATAATCGCCCCCCCCCCGCATTTACACATTGTTTTTTATCCAATGCGTGATAGAATATAGAAAATTAAATTAAATTTCACAAGGAAAAACCAATATGACCATACAAAAAAGGAATGGATCCAGGCCTGTCAGCATCATGCTGCAAACCGCATTAATGTTAACCATAATGGCTGCGGATGTGGGGGCGATGACGGGGCAGAGTAGTGGTGGACCTGTAACTGGCTCTTCTGTTACACACAAACGTACTGTGGTGCGCACAACCCCCCAACAAAATTTAATGAATGATTTCAATGCGCTGAAAGCGAAGTATGACACACAAAGAGGCCTTGTTAAGAAATTGGGATACATTGATGCTAGCGGCAATTTTATCGAATATACCAAAATAGACGCTGGTGTTTTATTGCAAAAACAATTCGGTGATGCTATTAATTCTGTTACTGCTATAAAGGAATTTGCGGATTATTGCAAAGATATTTATGATACAAAAATATTTAATTTGTTCAAAGCAGATCAAGCAGATGCATTGCTATCAGAGCTCACATCATCGGGCCCGTCGCAAACATCGACCAAATTCTCAGATCTGTTGAAAAACCAGGACTATGTGAAATACAATAACACGGAAATGGGCCAGCATTTTAAACTCAAAGATGCTAAAGAGGTGTTAGCGGCTGTTGGCAGTTCGATAAAAAAAGTGAGTGATTTGGCAGCCCACTCGAAAGATTATTTTGACAAATGGATTGGAACCCTAACTGATAATATAAAAGGTACTGATCTTAAAGATTTACAAAGCGCAATAAGCACATTCATCGGTAATTTGGGCAGTGATAAGGTTAAAATTGCAGGAGCAATGGTCGATAAATTAGTCGCTGATGTGAAAACAGGGGCAAAAAGCAAGATGGCTGCTTTGGAAACAACGGTGAAGGGTGAGATACAATCAAAAGTTACTAACGTGTATTCTGTGGAAAAATACGTTGGGGGTAGTCTGCTGAAAGATGTTGGTGGCTCCAAAAAACTGAGCACCGAGGGTGAATTGTTAGAAAAGCTGTGCAAGATAACGGGTCTTAAGGATATTAGTGGTAATCTTCTTAGTCGCGCAGAAATTGAAAATTTTATCACTGCCTTAAGCGATCTATCTGATCCGAGTAAGGCCGCCACCAATATAGCCGCCGTATTAAAAAATCCTGATTTTGTAACAGAGCTTCAGGGTGCAGAGGATGCTAGGCAAAAGGCCTTATTGAAAGCAACCACAGCAAAAGATACTGCTGATAATGATGTGACTGCTAAAGAAGTTGTGGTAAATCAGGCCCAAGACAGTCTGACCACGGCGCAGGGCGTCCTGAAAACTGCCTTGGAGAATACCGCAAATTTTAAGTCTTATGATGCCGACCAATCAAAAGCAGTACAAGCCACAGCAGAAACAGCACTGAAGAGCTTTATAACTGGTGATCCGATTACGGATGCTGGTAATGATGATGCAGGAAAGGCCGACACCGTTACAGGCCCACTGAAAGCACTGATTACGAAGGTGGAAGAGTTCATTGTGAAGCCTGCGGACGTAAAAGCGGCTGACTTTACCAAACTCATTGAGGATGTAGAAACCCCGCTTGGTACATGGTTAGCAGAGAAAAATAAGGTGCAGCAAGCACTTATTAAGACTGATGATGTCGCTGCACAGAAGATTTCTGGTGATCTTACTGTCGTTTTGACTGCCATTAGGACTCAAATTCAGACTGCTGGTCTGGTAGCGGCGGAAACTGCAGTTGCAAAGGAAGAAGGCGAATTGGCCACCCTGAAACAAACAGCTGATACTGCCAAGGATAAGGTCAAGGAGCTCACGATTGAGAAGTCTGATACTACTGATGCCGCCATTGAAATCGGCCATGTGATTAAATCCGTAGAAAGTTATCTTAAATTGAATACGGCGATTACGGATGCAGAGCAGACTACAAACGCCGCAAACGTAGGGAACGTTAGGGATGCTGTGAAGGCTCTGAAAAAAGCGGATGCTGATAGTTTTGTAGATGCTAATTTTTCTGGCTTGGATACTCCTATTGCTAAACTGACTGCCCTGGAGAAATGGGCTGCTTTCCCAGCAACAACGAAGACTTTGCAAGATGTTTTAGAGGCTGGTGGTGATAACCTGTATGCTGACCTAACAACTGCAGGATTCACATCCAATGCCATTGAAGGTCTTGTTCAGAATGCCATCAAAAATACGTTTTCTGCGAAAATTAAGGATTTGGAACTTAGTGATGTGTTTAAAGATACAGGTAGTGGTGGTGGAACCAACACCAAAACAGTATTGAATGCCGCTGAAATCAGTTCTCTTCAAACTGCACTTGTGGAGGATCTGAATGCGGCCATTGCAGACAAGCTAAAAAAACTAACCGTGGATCAAAGTATCGCTGATGCCGTTGATGCGGTAAAGGGTCTCTTGGATGATACTAAGGTTGGTACTATGGGTACAGAGGCCG
>CAXNJQ010000043.1:0-6132 GCA_964202705.1 Holosporaceae bacterium | reverse complement strand
ATCGCCTTTGGACACTATGGACAGGCCTGAGTCCTTTCCCCAATCTCCCCAATTGATGTTTAAGACCTCTTGGATGCGCAAACCTGTGGCATACAACAACACCATGGCACTGTAATTGCGCCATTCTATCCACGAGGCATGATGGGGCAATGGCGGTGCCATCAAGGGGTCTAATTGGGATTGATCCAGCGGACGAGGCAGGGTTCTGGGCAATCGGGGGCGCCGTAATCGGTGCAAAGACCAGGATAGTGTATGCCCTTGTTGAATCAAAAACCGATAAAATGTTTTCAGACCTGACAGAGATTGGGCATTGGTGGCATGGGAAGCCTTGTTTTCACTGCGATGGGCCAAAAAAGCCCGCATATCCGTCATGGTTACGGCCACGACGTCCTTTTTGGCAATGGGTTTTCCATGGTATAGGGACAAAAAATCCCAAAAAAATCCCACACTGCGTCCATAAGACTGGCGTGTTAACAGGGCGCTGTGGTTGATCTGTAGCCAGCGATCAAAGGCCGTCAACACTTCTGTTCTTTCATCATGAACCTCGTCAAAATTTTGAGGTGTATCTGTCTCTGTGCTGCTCATAGGTTCTCTGTGGGTGCGATATGGCGTTGCAATAGTATGACCTTGCGATACAACCTGTATGGTACCGCCACTTATAGGATACTGCCCCCGTTACAAAAGGTCAAAGACCTCCAGAGGTGTAAGAAACAGAGGCCTATGGACCAAGGCAACTGGTGTGGGGGATGCTGATTTTTACAGACCATACAATAAAGTATATGATCAGGGTGTATCCATGTTGGCGCCTTTGGCATCATTTCTTTTTGACCACATCACACCACCCTGCCCTATGAAAACCACTTTTTCGTCCATCAACGCTTTGTTTTCATCCATTGCGCCATCCTACGATCGCATGAACGATGTCATGAGTTTTGGGTTACACCATGTGTGGAAACGGGTTTTCGTGGATCAATGGCCCCTGTTTAATTCAAACCCAAAAAAAGATCCGTGGGTTTATGTGGATATGGCCTGTGGCAGCGGTGATATCGGGGCGCTGGTTTTAGAACGCTGTAAAGAAAGCAAAATCCCTGTTTCCCCTATTTTTATCGATCCGAACCCAGAATTATTATCCATTGCACAATGCCGCTTGCCGGATCAATCCATACAATGGCGTCAAGAATCGGCTGAACATGTGTCCCTGCCCCATCGCAGCATTGACCTGTACTCTATTTCTTTTGGTCTGCGCAATACCCACAATCGGTGCAAAGCCCTGAAACAGGCCTATGATCTTTTGGTTCCAGGGGGAGAATGGTGGTGCTTGGAATTTGCCCACCCAGAAAGCCCACTGATGGCCTCTGCCTTTGATGCCTATTTGAATGTATTGCCTGTTTTGGGCAACACCATCATCGGTCAGGCAGAACCGTACGCCTATTTGGCCGACAGCATTCGATCCTTTCCGGTCAAAGACGTATTCTTACAAGAAATACGTGATGCTGGATTTGTCAATGTAACCTATCAACCCTTATCTCACGGCATTGTATCCATAACCAGAGGTGTAAAATGCTTTTCATAAAATCCATACAACGCCATTCCATCAGCAGCCAGAAAAACAGCCAGTGGTGGCCCTTATTGGCCTTGTTTTTACTGGGTCTAATCGGCGGAATTATTTATGATACGGGGGATGTTTTGATTCGATTGTGGTCTAGGGATAGGGGGATATTGCCCAAACAATTGGACTGGTTGAATGGCATTGAAATCTTGCATCCTTTGAAATTTTTGTGGGCACCTTTGTTTTCCCTTGCCCTGGCCTTTGGTCCATGGACGGGGCGTCGGGCTTGGATTCTTATGGCTCTGGGTGTGGTGGTATGCAGCATTTTAGGGTTTAGTATCACACCTTTTTTTGGCCTGACTTTTTTGGCGATTTTACTGATCATGACCATGGCACGCGCGAGCTATGATGCGCTGATTATTGCATCTCAAATGGATGCGGTTTCAAAATCCTTGTGGGGATGGAGTGAAAACAGTTGTGTAACGGGATATCACGTAGGTATGGTGCTGACATCCCATTTGGCTTTACGTGCCAGCTTTTGTGGAATGTCCTGGCCACTGATTTATGTATGTATCGGCATTATCCTAGTGGCCAGTATCCTATTTATAGGGTACAGCCCCCTTTTTGGATTTTTAAATACGGTACAATCGGCCCCTGAAACGTCGTCTAAAAAAATTGGATTTTGGTCTTCTATTCAAGACTGGTTGGGTTTACGTGGAACCATGATCGTCATCCTGTTTTTAACCATTTATCGATTGCAAGATGGATTGATTGACCCACAAAGAGAATATTTTCTTTTGGATTCAGGATTAACCAAGATCAGTTTGGCCTATTTAAAAACCTTTGGTTTGTTTGGAACCATAGCTGGCGGGGTGGCTGCCGGAGCCTGTATTCGCTATTTAGGGTATCGCAGGGCCTTAACTTTGGGGCTGATGGTGCATGGGTGTGCAGGTGGATTACTGTACCTATCCAGTCTCTGCTCTGGGCTGTCCTGGTGGCCCGAATCCCTGTTAAAAGTGGCCTATTGTTTAGAGCAAACAACCAAAGGATGGTCCACCATCACCATTTTTTCCTTTCAACTGTTGTGCTGTCAGGGAGGAAATGTCGTCACGCAATTGGCATTATTCAGCGCCTTATCCGATCTTGGGATGAAGATCATTTCGGCACGCTCTGGCTGGTTGGCCCAAGAATTTGGCTGGTCCACATTAATCGGGGTGGCATCCTTATCTGGTTTGCCTGCACTGTCCCTAATCCCCTATGTGTTTTCACGAACCTTTATCGCAGAAAAAACAGCCCCATCGCCCAAGAACACCCCGTGATTGGTCCATAAAAATACAAATGCCCTAGGGAAAAACACAGACTATCCATTTTTTAAAACCATGGAGACTTTTTTCAAAAAACATTTTATTCTTTATATTTTTGTAAACTTTCTGTATAATCATAAATTTATCGACAAAAGTGATTTTTAACCATGATACCCATGACACCACGCGGCTTGGGCCAGCTGCAAAAAGAGCTCCAATCCCTTTTAACCATGGATCGGCCAGCGGTCATCGAGGATATTGCTCGTGCCCGTCAATATGGGGATTTATCTGAAAATGCAGAGTATCATGCGGCCAGAGAAAAACAGCGCTATATCGAAGATCGCATTCGCCAATTAGAGCACAAAATCAACAATGCCAGTGTTATTGATGTGGGCACATTATCTGGTCCAAAAATTGTATTCGGCGCCATTGTCACATTGTATGACGAGGATAAAATGAAATCATCGACCTATCAAATTGTGGGTATGGATGAAGCGGATTTGGCACAAAAGAAAATTGCCATTGATTCGGCTCTGGCCAGGGAATTAATTGGCAAAGAAGAAGGTGTCAGCATCGAGTTATCCACACCTGGGGGTGAAAAGCATTATGTCATTGAAAAAGTAGAATACAAAGCTCATTTTGGCTCGGACAAATGATGTATGGGATGTTTGAAAAAATGTCCCGTGATCTGGGGCACATGTATTGAAACGACATGATTAATCCCCATGGAGCGTACAATCAATGATCGGTATTTTTGACAGTGGTATTGGCGGGTTAACCGTATTAAAATCCCTTTACTCTGCCTTGCCCCAGCACGATTTTATGTATTTGGCTGATTTTGGGTATGCTCCCTATGGCCATCGAACAGAGGACGATATCGTACAGCGCAGTAAAACCATCATAGGTTGGATGGAGACACGCGGCGTATCATTGGTGGTGGTGGCCTGTCATACCAGTTCGTCCGTGTTAAAGGCACAGCACACAGCCGCCATTACAGTGCCCATTGTCACGATGTTGCAGCCCACATTGGATGGAATTCTGAAACATCCCCACAGAAACCAGTGGAAAAAAGGCATTGCCATTCTGGCCACAGCCCTCAGTATTCAAAAAGGAACCTTGGCTTTTGCCCTTCAGTCCCGTGGTTTTGATTTACCCATTTATCCTGTGGCTTGCCCACCCTTGGCTGGACTCATTGAATCGTGCGATGATCATGGCGCCATAACATACCTGCAATCCCATGTCTTTGAATCCTTTGCGCGCCATCCTGTGGATATGATGGTCTATGGGTGCACCCATTACCCATTGATAGAGCCATGGTTATCGGACCATGATGTGCCCCCTATTCTGCGCATGGATCCAGCAGAACATGTGGCCACAGCGGTGGCTGGGATTCTGTCTGCCTCTGGGCCTCTAGGCCCACGAAACACACCGCCACGGGTATGGTTTTATCATACGGGCACGCAGCATGGCTCTGAACGATTGGCCAACCATTGGCCCAATTTAGACACCAGCACCCACACCAATCTGGTATAACTGTCTATTTTTGATGCGTCTATGTATTTATCTTTGCCCCCAACTGTACATTCAAAAAATCATCCATAATATTTTGGATTTCTTCTCTGGAACAGGCATACCCATTGGCCACAAAAACAAAGGCCTTTACACCTGATTTTTTATGCCTATTTGCCTCATTCTGTACATATCCAGACAACGCCGCCACACCCAACAAATGACCGGTTTTGGCTCGAAAATCCGGGGATAATGTTGTCCGTTTCAACAAAGTGCTTTCCTCTTCACCAGGATAGGCAAAGGCACGGGTGAAATCTGGAACCCCAAATCCTGCCTTTAATACGGCCCACAATTGGGCCGGTTGAATGCGGTTATACCGCGATAAACCAGAACCATCGACAAACAGTGCGCCGGTCATATCCAAATCAAAATACTTTTTCAACAACGACTTAATGCAGGCATCCCCCTGTGACCATTGGACAATCACACCTGTGGGGTCAGCCTGATGCACCAGGGTTAGATACAGGGCATCAAACACCAAGTTGTCGGATTTTTTAAAGGCAGGAGGCAAAAACTCGCGCAATGTTTTAGAATACACTTCTGCAACCAATCGTTCTCTTGTATCTTTTTGCTCTGGCTGTGTGCTGTATTGAATGGGGCCCGAAATGCCCAACTTTTTTGTCACCTGGCGTACTTTTTCCAAAAGATAAGACTTGACCATCGGCGGCGATATTCGATCCGTTTTCTCTGGCACTGCATCATTCAAATTTCCAGACACATCCAGACTGTTTTTTAACCACCTCAATGTGATTTTTGTAGGCTTATGACTGATACTAACCCGTTTCACCATGGGAAAATTGACAGTATTGGTCACCACAACCCCTGTTTTTTTTGGGTTTTGTTTGATCCGCACCTCGATCCAATTGTGATCGATATTCCCACCCGATACGGGGCCACTATACCTAGACCCCTGATCTGCGATCATCCAATCATTGGAATATTCTGGGGTTTGGAACCCAGAGCAATCCAAAATAATGCCCCCATGAATGTGCTTTTTTTCCAATGGTTTCAGCAGGGTTTCTAATTGCACGGACGTGAGTAACGGATCACCAGAAAAACAAATCCGAGCACGGTGTATGTGACCACCTTTTTTAGAAACAAGCAGTTTTGTTTTATACCGATAATGTGGGCCCAAAATGCGAAAAGCCAACAAGGCTGTGATGATTTTTTGACAACTGGCTGGGCTGATATAGGCCTGTGGCGCATGATGACAATCTGTACCTTTCCCACCAACATCCCCCAGAATATAGGCATAAAAAGCAGGCTTTTTATCATATAATTTTTGATGCAATGGGGCCTTTGATGTAAAGGAGAGTGGGACCTCAGCCTGGTGTTGGACTTTCTGTGCCGCCTGCACTGGACACAACAGGGCCGCACAAAGGGATGGGAAACAACGGTATGCTCTAAACATCATCTGCTTTGCCTATGGTATACAAGACCCTATCTATTCATTGTTGCACAACGAGGTTTTGTAAATCAAATCAAAGGCAAAAAGTTGTTATTCCCCCTGCCCCCAAAAACACCGCAGGACACCATTTAACTAGGTAATCCTAGTGGGCGATTATTCTGGGGAAACGATATGCTGATTTTGGGGGGTAATTATTCTGGGGCCATATCTTGTGGATGATCCGTACCACCTGGGGCCTGCATAGGATCTTGTTGGGGATAGCTCTGGGGCCGCTGGATATAATAATCCAGCATGGGATGATT
>CAXNJQ010000042.1:0-6136 GCA_964202705.1 Holosporaceae bacterium | reverse complement strand
GATACAAGGTGGCATTTTTTACGATGCAGCCCTTCATTTTTGATGATCGAACCATGACCCATAATCCTGCCGTACCATCCTTTATGTCCACAGAGAAAAACGACCATATGCTGGGCAAACACACCTGAAAATCGGCCCTCTCGACCCACAGAATGGGCGCGCAGGGGGGCGGGCTAACACTCGCGTACAAAGCCCACTGCACCATACAGATTCACTGTGACTCCCATCCAGAACCACGCGTAAATCATGCACACCCAAACCCCCCCACGACAGCCACCAAACACTCTCGTACAAAGCCCACTGCACCATTATTTTGATCTGCTTTCTCACAAAAACGGCTCAGCATCCCATGGTCCATCTCTGAAGGGAAAAAACACCCACCTGAACACGGCCCATGAACGCGGCTGAGTGAACGGGTCTAGGGGGTTTGGCCCGTTAACTTTCTGATTTTACACCCGATTGGGCGACCTTACCCGATTGCTCCTTCATCTTTTTCTGGAACATGTCCATAAAATTAATGGGCTGCATATGAAATGGTGGCAATCCACTGTTTTGCGTCAAAGTTGTCACGATATGGCGCACGCTGGGGAACAAGAAACGTGGGCATTCTACAAACAGAATAACGGGCAGAATAGATTCTGTGACCTCTGATACAAAAAACAGGCCCTCGTAATCCAAATCAATGGAAAAATTAGGACTTTTTCCAGCCCCAACCTGAATACGAACCTGTAAAACAATACGGTACATATCATTTCCCGCTGCGTGCGCATTCACATTCAGAGACAATTGGGTGTCTGCTTCGCCATTAGAATCCCGTAATAAGGTCAAAAGATCTGGGTTTTTAATGCGCAAATTGGAAATATACTCTGCATCCACACGAATAGAAGGAACAGGTGCGCTGTTTGCAGCCGTTTTATCAAAAATAGCCATACGATATACAGTTAAAAAATCACTTAACGGAATTATAAACCATTTGCTGTCATTAGAACATGGGTAGGTTTTGCGGACCCACAAAAAGACAAAGGGAGGGGCTTGATCCAAGCACGCCACCCCAGCCCCTCATCAGAATCATAAAAACAATCTATCGTCCAATTTATTTAAAAATTTCCGAATAAATGCAATACCAAATAATAGTATCAAATGATTTTTCAATAAAACAGATTGTGAAAAACAAAAAACAATGATGGCACATTGGGTCAAGTGAATAACCATAGGCTTAAAGTCAACCAAACCACTTTAATGGCAGGAATGAACACGAACACACAAAGTCCTATGGAAATCTATGGCACAATCACCATACTTGACGGCGTTGCAACGGCTGAAATAACAAAAGAAGCAGTGCCCGACTCTGACCAAAAAATCATGTGGGACAGAAAAACAGTCATTCGAGCAAGGATGCTCGTAAAAAACCCCCAATCAAAAATCTGAAACAGAACTCCTCGTGAAGGCCAATCCGTTGCGCTGATGCGGAACTGTAAAAGCGCGATCATTAAATAAGGGGAGATGGTATGAATAAACTTCAAGAGAATCTATATCCGGTGGGCACCAACTGTACCCCGATGTGCATGGTGATGCACCACTGAAAAGGCAGGGAAAGACCTGAAATGATGAATGCTAAAAACGGAAAAACCTTTAGAAGCAGGCGAGTTTCATCAGAAACCCACCCCAATAATCTTATGTTCAGACAGCAGGCTTTTTAGAACCACTGGTGGGTTTTGGTGCCAAAATGGATGCTTTTTCAAGAAAAGTACGCACCCGATCGGTGGGTTGAGCCCCGCAAGACAGCCAGTACCGAATACGCTCTTCTTTTAACTGAATGCGCGACGGATCATCTTTTGCCAAAAGTGGGTTATATGTCCCCAACTTTTCTTTGCCTGTTTCTCTTGGGCAACGGGCATCAGCGGCCATAATCCAGTAAAACGGGCGCTTTTTAGCGCCATGACGAGCCAAACGTAATTTAAAAGCCATATTATAATTGCGGTATAAGATTCAATGCCCTGTTAGGATAAATGATTTTACATCTTTTGAAAAGAGTCTGGGGCCGGAAAAAATACTCTAGGGCAGAAACATGAAAAAAACTGTCCTAAAAGAATGCCGCTTTTTAAAAAAACAAAAAAAGATGGTGATGGCTCCCCGGGCCGGATTCGAACCAGCGACCAAGTGGTTAACAGCCACTTGCTCTACCACTGAGCTACCGAGGAACATCCATTTCATCCTATCACAAAGAGAACAGCAAAGCTAGTGGGGTTGTCCAATAAAAACATGATTTTTTGCCCCTTTGTTATTCAAAAGGCCCACCAATCAAAGAATCCCTGCTGAACAGACAGCGTTCATACGCCCCACAAGGGGTGCCCACAACGGCGCCCCCCCCCTGACGCGACCCAGAACCCCTGAGGGTCCCAAACCTCTAATCTTCTGGCTCTGCATCCTCGTCAGAGGTGCTTTTATCGTCCTCATCAGAATCAGCGGCATCGACCCCCGTTTTCCCATCCCACGGATTGTTTTTTGCCTCTTCCCTATCGTTTCTCGTGTCTATACTGTCGCCATCAAGCTGAAAATCGTGCACCCTAAACCCTTCTAAATCATCGTCAAGATCGTACTCAACCTCCAGTTCTTCGTGCATGGATTCCCCCTCTTCATACTCATCGCCTGCGCTGGAATCGTATCCGTAATCATCGAGCAGACTGCGCTTCTTTTTTGAAGGCTTTCCTTTCTTTTTCAAAATTTTGTCCGAATCCTTTTCTTCTTTCTTTTCGATCTTTTTTAAGGATTTCCCTTGTTTTACGTCTTTCACCATCTGATCCAATACGGCCTTTAGGCTGATCATCTTTTTGGCATTACCCCCAGAAACCACATCCAGAAAATCCCTATCCAAATCCACGTAAACACTCTTTTTATCCTGCCCACTCTCTGTGGTCTGATCCTTGTCATCCTGTCTTGTCTGTTTTTTAATCTCTGCCTTGTCTTTTTCCTCAATATCTTGCCACCAGCGCAAACTTTCCAGCACTGTTTTCAAAAACCCGTGGATGTCTTTTTCAGGACATTTCGCCAATCCAGCCTGATAAGCCTTTTTGGCTTTTTCCATTTTCACATCTGGCATACGACCCAACAAATCATTGATGCCTGCTTTTTCAGCCTCGTGCTGTGGCTTTTCTGTCTTTTGATCCGCATCGGTTTTATCCGGATCAGACTTCTGGAGATGGGAAAGATGCCCGCCAGCGTCCTGGTGATCTGGGGACTTGACATCAAACTCTGTCGCCATACAAGGACCCGAAACAAACATCAAGGCCGCAAAAACCAAGTAATATTGAACAAACAAAGCCATTCCAAAATTCGTTTTAAACATTATGATCATTAAAACATAAAATAATATTAGCATAGAGCGCATTACCCTAATACCGTATGGTGCACTGGCATGATACAAAATCATGTCAATTTTTTCAAAAACAAAAAAATCGTGCTACTATATATATACTGTTCCTCAAAATAGACCCACGTTTTGTCAAAATTTCGTAATTTCTTTTCCTTTGATATCGGTATCGACTTGGGTACAGCCAATACCCTTGTATACGTCAAAGACAGGGGTATCGTGCTGAACGAACCATCGGTGGTGGCCATTCGTCAAGAAAACAAAAAGATTCTAGCCGTTGGCGAAGAAGCCAAGTGTATGTTAGGTCGAACACCTGGAAACATCACGGCCATTCGGCCATTAAAAGATGGCGTTATTGCCGATTTTGATATCGCAGAGGCCATGATCAAATATTTTATCAACAAAGGTAAATCCCACCGCCGTTTTACCTTCAGCCCGCGCATTGCCGTCTGTGTTCCCTCTGGGGCCACGCCTGTGGAACGTCGCGCCATTCATGATGCGGCATTAAGTGCCGGGGCATCCGAGGTCTTTTTGGTAGAAGAACCGCTGGCCGCCGCCATCGGCGCAGGACTGCCCGTCACCGAGGCCACCGGATCCATGGTGGTGGATATTGGTGGCGGTACGACAGAAGTCGCCGTTTTATCCCTTGGCGGCATCGTCTATTCCACATCTTTACGCGTGGGTGGGGACAAAATGGACGAAGCCATTATTCACTTTGTACGCCGTACCCACAATTTATTGATCGGCGAATCCAGCGCTGAACGCATCAAGCAAACCATTGGTACCGCCATTCCACGCCACCAATTGGATGAAAATGAACCGCGGACCATGTGCATCAAAGGGCGTGATTTAACCTTGGGGGTCCCCAGAGAAATCAGCATTTCCGAGGCCCAAGTATCCGACAGCTTGGCCGAACCCGTTATGGCCATTTTGGGTGCCGTTCGGGAAACCTTGGAACGCACTCCACCAGAATTGGCGGCCGATATTGTGGACAGCGGCATTGTGTTAACGGGTGGGGGCGGATTGCTAAAGGGATTGCCCCAGTATTTAACCGCAGCCACGGGCTTGCCCGTTCGTGTGGCAGAAAACCCCCTGTTTTGTGTGGCATTGGGCACGGGGATGGCTCTGGAACAATTGGTTTCGGGTCGCAAGGAAAATCGATATTAAGGGTCAAAATAACCGTGGGGGCTCTGCTTGCCCCCGTACTTTTTTACACATTAATCCAAAATTCGGAACCCCGAATAGGAAAATCATCACAGTTTTTATCGTTTAAACACCAGAAGAATCAGGCTCTATGTTTCTGAGGCATGCTTCAATAGAATATCGTTCACTTTATGCAAACCTGTTTTCAAGAGTCCAAAGACAGATCGTGTGCCAATTGATTTCCAACCTTCAACAATGACTTGATCAAATAAACCCTATTTGTTCATAGCTATTTTTTCCCTTTTTGTCTGAGCCGATCCAAAAACGCGAACCTTATTATCAACGCATAACAGCCAGGCGGGCCAGAGCATCCACCCTCTCGTTTTCAGGGTGTCCATTATGCCCACGCACCCACTGCCAGGTAATGCCAGACTGATTTTTGGATAAATCCCACATGCGTTGCCATAAATCTTGATTTTCCACAGGTTTTTTAGCACTGGTTTTCCATCCATTGCCCATCCATCCAGAAATCCATTGCGTAATCCCCTTGATGACATACTGACTGTCGGACGCAATGGTCATGGGGCCTTGAATGCGGTTGTTCTGAACCCATTCCAGGGCATAAATAACGGCCAGCATTTCCATGCGATTATTGGTGGTGTGCTTTTCACCGCCAGATAATTCCAAAACCTGTTGGTTGTGACGAATCAAAACACCCCATCCACCAGGACCAGGATTACCCGAACATGCCCCATCGGTAAAAATCCACATCATGGTACCGTGTTTTTCTGAACTTTGGGGTGGTGCAATGAATTGTGCCGCATGCGATTTTTCCAAACCAGATTGTGCCGAATGACCGAACAGAGAAAAAAGTGACATTGTCCGAACCCAAAATATTTTCAGGATTATACCCTCTTTTTACCGCCATTGGCCATGTCTAAACGGCACGCGCGCCCTTGCCCTTGACGAAAAACAAAGGCCAGAGTTATACATACATAAATATTCTGGGATTAAAACATGAATTTTCCTGATCTGCGGGTACGTCTGATGACGGCCATTGTGTTGTGGCTGGTTCTGGGATTGTGGCTCTATTTTTCCATGGAAAATCCCTTGGTGTTCCCCATTGGTCTGATCATCATGGCCAGCATCTGTTTGTACGAATGGTTTCGTATGGGGGTTGGAAAATCCATTCCCTTACGCATGGCGGGGGCAGCCATCATTGGGTTCGGGTTTTGGACATGCCATCGTATGGTCAATGTTAATTATCGAGACTATGGGGAACTGATCGCTTATTTCGTACTCATTATGTCCTTGGGGCCCATTACGGATATGGCGGCCTATTTTGGGGGACGCCTAATGGGGGGACCAAAGTTATGTCCGGCCATCAGTCCATCCAAAACCTGGGCTGGATTTTTATCGGCCGTCATTGGTGTACCCATGCTTGCATTCCTGTACTTGATTTCTTACACGTTATTCCCATTACCCACGATCCTATACTATACGCTGGTCATCGGCTTTTTGTGCTTGGCCGCACAAACGGGTGATTTATTGGAATCTTGGGCCAAACGACAATTTGGCGTCAAAGATTCTGGATCGTGGTTACCTGGGCATGGTGGATTGCTG
>CAXNJQ010000041.1:0-6152 GCA_964202705.1 Holosporaceae bacterium | reverse complement strand
GGGGTTCAGGGGGTGTTTTCATTAGATTCGAGAAATTTTTCCCATAAATCAGGACGTACCTTTTGGGTATGTGTGGTTGATTGCTCCTGTTGCCAGGCCTTGATTTGGCCGTGATGACCAGAAATCAACACATCAGGTACGGAAATCCCATTCCATGTGGCTGGCCGAGTGTACAGGGGGTGTTCCAACAGTGGGCTTTGAAAGCTCTCGCTGATGCAGGAATCGGGATTGTGTAAAACGCCAGGTAACAGACGAACACACCCCTCGATGAATGCCATGGCGGGGATGTCTCCGCCGCACAATACAAAATCGCCTAGGCATAATTCCTGAACATTCCAAAAATCCAACACCCGTTGGTCCACCCCTTCGTATCGGCCACACAAAATCACCACATCATGGGTACATGGACTGCAGGCTTGAAAATCACTCTGGGTCATGGCCCGACCACGCGGCGTCATGTAAATGATTTTGGGATGGTTCAGACCAATGATGGCCTCACGCAATGCCCCATCCACCACATCGGGGCGTATAACCATGCCCGCCCCACCGCCGTAACAGGTGTCATCCACCGATCCATAACGGCCCAGACCATAGGTACGTAAATCAAGGGTTTTTAAACGCCACAACCCCGATGCCAAGGCTTTTCCCAGCAAAGAGCACCCCAACGGACCAGGGTACATGTCGGGAAAAAGGGTGACGATGGTAAAGGACAAGGTCATACATCCACCTGTGCCTGATCCATGGAATCCACATACTGGATTGGGGCGTCTTTGACATATTTTGATTGCTTAATGCGCATGATTGGTGGTTTACCCGATATTACGAGAACACATTCGCCTAAATGATCAGCCTGCTGGACCCATTCATGCAATTGGGACAGGGGCAAGGTAACCCGCTGTTCAAACTTTTTTGTCATTTCTCGCAGCAAACAGGCGTCACGATCCCCAAAAACAACAGCTGCATCATCCACAAGACGCAACAAATCATGGGGAGCAACGAAAAATACCATGGGTGCAGACAGGGTGGCTAGAAAATCCCAGGTTTCTTTTGCTTTTTTTACAGGCATAAATCCTTGAAAATAAAACGGACCACTGGCAAAACCGGATAAAACCACGGCATGAATGACAGAGCTGACCCCGCCAATCATATGCACGGGTATGGATTGCGTATGACAGCATTGAACCAACAATAACCCAGGGTCAGAAATGAGCGGCGTTCCACGGTCACTGACAAGGGCCAAACGGTCGCCTTTGATCAGGCGGGCCATAATGCCATTTAACTTTTCCCGTTCGTTATGGGCATGATAACTGTAACAGGGTCTAGAAATGCCATAGTGATTCAACAATTGGCGTGTGGTTCGTGTGTCTTCACATAAAATGCCGTCCACTTGACGCAATGTTTCCAGTGCGCGCAAGGTGATGTCCTCGTAATGCCCAATGGGGGTGGAAACAAGGAACAAACCGCGGGTTTCCATCATTTGTTTGGACCAGACAGGCGCCAAATGGGTCGATGATGATTCAGACATGATGAAATCGGATAAAAAAGAGAAAATAGTCTATACCCAGTCTAATCCTTCACCGTGGGCATAGGCAAGCTTTGGCCATGGCTCTGATGGGCATCAGCCCTTGAATTTACAGAAAGAAGGCGCGTATGCTGGAATCAGCTAAATGCTTCAATTTTATGAAAATTTTATGAAGTTTGTTTCTGATTTGCAGACGGGCCATCTGGTGCAGCGGTACAAACGGTTTATGGCGGATATAACAACCACAGATCAGGAAACCATTACGGCCCACTGTCCCAATACAGGGCCCATGACGGATTTGCTTTATCCCGGTTCGCTGGTGGCGTACAGCCATCAGGATGGTAAAAACAGAAAATATCCCTATACATGGGAAATGGTTTGGGTGGATGATACATGGGTTGGGGTGAATACACAAACACCGAATAAGTTGATCCGTTGTGCTCTGGATGCAGGCGAAATAGAGCCCCTGTCGTCGTACAAAAATTGGCGCAGCGAGGTGCCAGTGGGGGGGCATTCTCGATTGGATTTTTATGCCGATGGTGGACCTGATGGCGATGGAAAAGGGGTGTATGTCGAGGTGAAAAATGTCCATTGGCGTCGTGGATCGGGTGCGTTTTTTCCTGATACGGTCACAACACGTGGAACAAAACATTTAAACCTTTTAATGGATTTGGTGGCGAGTGGATATCATGCGATGATGATTTATGTTGTGCAACGCCATGATTGTACGGCCTTTTCTGTGGCTGCTGATAAAGACCCCCATTACGCCAAAGCTTTTGGTCAAGCCATACAATCTGGGGTTACCATGTTGGCCTATGCTTGTAACGTTTCGCCCATAGGGATTAGTCTGTCACAAAGACTGCCCATACAGGATTCCCTTTGATGTCTAGCGTTCTACAAAAACCCATTATTCATGATGCCTCGGCCTTTGTGGGCATGCGTAAAGCTGGAAAATTGGCCGCCCAGGTTTTGGAATACATCGCCCCCTTTGTGACAGAGGGCACATCCACGGATGAATTAAATACCTTGTGTCACGATTTTATTGTTCATCATGGGGCTGTGCCTGCACCATTGCATTATCGTGGGTTTCCAAAATCCATTTGTACATCCATCAACCAGGTGGTCTGTCATGGCATACCGGGGTCAAAGCGGTTGAAAAAAGGTGACATTCTGAACATTGATGTGACGGTGATCGTCGATGGTTGGCATGGGGATACCAGTACCATGTTTGCCATTTCTCCCATTGCGCCCCAGCATCAAAAATTGATGGACACCACCAAAGAGGCATTGGATAGGGCCATTGCTTTGGTGAGACCCGGTTGTTTTTTGGGTGATATTGGCCATGCCATACAATCGTTTGTGGAAACCAAGGGGTATTCCGTGGTGCGTGATTTTTGTGGCCATGGCATTGGGCGTGTGTTTCATGATGGGCCAGAGGTATTGCATTATGGCAAAAAAGGCACAGGGTTGTGTTTACAAGAAGGCCATTTTTTCACCATTGAGCCCATGATTAATATGGGCAGATCAGAGGTGCGCATTTTAAAAGACGGTTGGACAGCAGAAACACGCGATGGAAAACGCTCTGCTCAATACGAGCATACTGTGGGGGTAACGGCCACAGGATCTGAAATTTTTACACGATTAGAGGACTGATGCTGGCGGAACACATCACAACGAAGCCTCATTATCATGGGCATCGACAACGCCTGAAAGAACGCTTTTTAAAAGATTCTGTCAGCATGCCAGATTACGAGCTGGTCGAGCTGGTTTTGTATTGGATTTATCCGCGAAGAGATGTCAAGGCGCTGGCCAAAACCTTGTTGCTGCACCATGGCAATCTGCACCGATTGATTCATGCCCCTGACGCCAATTGTCCTCCATCCTTGCATGTGATGTTGCGGATGATGGGCGAAGTATCCCGACGCATTTTGTTGCACGAAGTCAGGCAAGACACGTTGCTGAATAATTCTCAACGGGTGATCGATTATTGTCATTTGTTGATGGCGCAAAGCGATGTGGAGCAATTTCGACTCTTTTTTCTGGATCGAAAATATTTCTTGATCAGCGAAGATGTCCACAGCGGTGGCACATTGGACCAAGTGGCCTTGTACCCCAGAGAGGTGGTCAAACAGGCGCTGGCCGTTAATGCGGCCTCGTTGATTATGGTGCACAACCATCCATCAGGGGATCCCACACCCTCACGGGCAGATATTGAATTAACGGCTCATTTAAAATCCAGCCTTTTGCCCTTTAATATTCGGGTTTTGGACCATTTTATCATTGGAAAAAAGGGGTATTTTTCCTTTCGTGAACAGGGCATGATGGGGGAATAAACCATATATATCTTTCAAATACAATTCCCCTTGGTCAGACGGTGTAAGCCCCTTTTAAAGGCTTGTTTTGCCAGCTGGTTTGTGCTGATGGCCTGTGGCATGGGGGCCAAGGAATATTCTGCACAACACAGTGCCGTAACGTCTTCTGGTGAAACCATAACCATAGAAAATAGCTTTTACCCATCTGTTTTGGGGATATCGAACCTATTAAACCAGGATGGGCCTCTGTTTATGGATGGTTTATCGGGGCTACAGGGTACGTTTCAAGACAATGCCCCTAATGATGTGATGGATCGGGGTTGTTATGCCATTTCTGTGGAAAAAGATACCCAAGATCGGGCTTTGGCTTCTGGGGCTGACATGTCAGGGGCCGAGTCATTACAAAGTGTGGGGTTGCCTATGGCCCAAGGGGTTGCTTTGCAGGGTCAGAAATGGCCGACCAATACGGGGTGCCTGACGTTTAAGGCGACACAATCGCCATTTCAAAAGGTGGGCATGCAGATTTATGGGGGGCCTCAAGCCTCATATCCTCAGGTTTTATGGGTAAAATTGGATCTAAAGAATGGACAGTCCGTGCTTGTGGATGTGGCCACCTTGTTTTCAGAATCCGATTGGCCAGAAGAAGGGGCGGCGGGTACGGGGTATGGTTACTTAACAACGGCATGTTCTGTGCCCTTTAATCGCCTTTCTGTGGGCTTTGACAGCCAATATCTTCTAAAAAACAACCTGTATGTTGGGGGGTTGGTTGTATTCAATACCCAGAACGTTTTGGTGAATTTGCCTGGGTTTCCCAGCGACCAAGCCCAAACGATTTTGGGCAACACGTATGCCTATTCCGCCGTTGCCGCCAATACAGAACAACCCTTGGCCACCGATCAATTGTTGGGTCTAGATTGCATTCAACAAAGCAATCAAATTTCTTTGGGTCTAGATCCCAGATCTTTGTTTTCCCTTTTCCAGCAAGATACAAGTCCTGAAAACCCGCCCAGGTCCCATACCATCACCCTTCACACCATGGGCATTGGACAATGGGGTGGGGGAGTAAAATCAGGATTAAAAGGATTATGGGTAAGGTGGAGTCGAGAATGCTTTAAAAATTGGTCGGCTGGTGTTTTGGGTGGGTACAGTCAAGACCGTGCTGAATCGGTTTACAATACACCATACACCCAATACCGATGGGCAGGATTGCAGGTCAAAAGGCAAAGGGCTGATGGTTTGGGTTTCTCGTGGGTGCAAAACATTCTCTTTGCCCGAAATCATTTTTTGAATACGCGGGCACTGCCCTTGTTTGACATTCAGGCTGATCAAAACTATTTAGGATATACAGGTTCTGGTTTAACCCAATTACAGTGGGTTTTTCATCTGAATTCGGGTTGGCGTATGGCACCCTATGGCCGTTTTGCCTATGCTTGGCAACGGCGAAAAGCATTTCAGGAAACCATGTTTATCAATGGGGATGCCAATGAGGCAACGGTTGTATTGGCCCAGAATTCAGCCTTGCAGTTTAACAAGAGTTTTACATCATGCATGGTTCAAGAGTGCGGGGTTTTTTTGAAAAAATCATGGGCAGACGAGGGATTTCATGGGTGGTTTTCCCTTGGTTTTGGACGCATTCAATCCTTGGGCCAAAGCATGGTTCAGGTGGGATTTGTGGATTTTTCACAATTTTTTCAGATCCGCCCTGAAAAAATCAATGCAGCATATCTTTCCCCAGCTGGGGGGGTGGCCTGGCATTTTCGCAATACATGGTGCCTGCACATGGGCGCGAGCATGCAAAAAACCATGGTGGGTCCATCCAACCAGGATGTCTCTATACACACATGGTCTGTATGGTGTTCTGTGAACAAGGTGCTCTAATCGATGTCTATATTGCCCCCATTGGCCTTGGCATTATCCAGCTCCCAATTGTCCATCAAGTGGGGGTAAAGCAACCACAATGGCTGATCGCTAGAAGACGTTACGGACAACAAAAATAGAAGATACAGATTGGAAATAATCGTCCGAGTACGCATAAAAACTTTGTTTTATACCATCTTGGACCATTTTGATTAATTTTTTTTGAATTTTTTCAGAATAAAAGGGTTTAAGAACTGGCATAATGGACCACTTTGCGGTATAATTTATCACAATTATTTAGATTTTGGGGGATACAGATGGTGAATTCTTCCGAGCGCTTTCCCCTAGAGCGTCGATTAGAGGATCCCTGGAATAATCCTCATGAAAAACCACTGATTCGTATAGAGGGGGTCAGCAAATCTTTTGGCAGCACAAAGGCGTTGGATAACATCAGTTTATCC
>CAXNJQ010000040.1:0-6161 GCA_964202705.1 Holosporaceae bacterium | reverse complement strand
ACTGATCAGCGTGATGGTAAAACCAGCGCTGTACAAAGATCGAACCGCAGCCTCACGACCATTTCCCGGACCTTTTAATAAAACCTCTAGATTTTTAACACCATGAATCTGGGCTTTTTTCGCCACATCTTCGGCAGCCAACTGAGCAGCATAAGGCGTCGATTGACGTGAACCAGAAAATCCAGCCACACCAGCAGACGACCAAGCCAAAACATTTCCCTGTACATCACTGATGGTGATCACAGTATTGTTAAACGTCGAATTTACACACGCCACAGCAGAGGTAATATTCTTTTTCTGACGCTTTCTCTGAGCAACAACTCTTACCATAAATTAATTATCCTTTCTTTCCAGCAATGGCCTTTGCACGTCCGCGACGGGTCCTGGCATTGCTGTGGGTTCTCTGACCACGAACAGGGAGATTTCTTCTGTGACGCAATCCGCGGTAACACCCCAGATCCATCAAACGCTTCTTACTCATCCCCACATCCCTTCTTAAATCTCCCTCGACCTGATATTCAGAATCGATGAGCTCTCTGATGGTGAGGACCTCTTTTTCTGTTAACGTAAAAACACGACGCATCTTATCAATGGCCGTCTTTGCACAAATTTCTAAGGCTTTGGGAAGACCAATGCCATAAATATACTGCAGGGAAGCGAACAAGGGTTTGTCGCTAGGAATGTTTACACCGGCTATACGTGCCATATATTGCGCATAAAAAATTTCTTATTCAGTATAATTCAACCCCAAACCAAGTCAAGGGGCTGAACCCAAAAAACCCCTAAAAACTTTAAACCATTACCCCAGACCCCTTCTCCAGCCAGGGGAATATGGCCCGGAACCCTTCCTCTATCCAGGGGAACAGATCTTTTAGATCTTGGGTTTCTATGGCCGGTCCGCACCAAATGCGCAAGGCTGGAAAAGATCTGGCATGATTAAGCAGATCAAAACCAGCACCCTGATCAGACAAAAATTGGCCCAACCGATTCAATACAGCCCATTGCTGGGGTACGGAATAGCCCTGAAAGGTGGGATGTTGGATGGACAGGGTCACGGGTCCCTTGGCACAATAGGACTGGGCAGAAACCGAAAAGTCCACATGCTCTTGCCCGCTGCACCAATCGTGAAGGACCTGGAAATTTCGCTCTGTATCCCTTAACGCCGCACACAACCCACCGCGGTCATGCCACACCTGTAAAATGGCCAGATATTCGGCCACCAGCAACATAGAACAGGTGTTAATCATCTCTCCTCGGAAAATGCCTGGCATGATTCCCTGGTCATCTTTTAGGCGCATTAAACGGGGTATAGCCCAACGGGGAGTATAGGTCCGCAATCGTTCCAACGCCTTTGGTCCCAAGACAATAACGCCAAAGCCAGCCTCTGCCCCCAATCCTTTTTGCCAAGAAAATGCGGTCACATCGATATCGGCCCAGGGTAAATCCGTTGTCATAACGGCCGAAGCCGCATCCACGAACAGCAAACCTTCAGAACCCGCTCTCAACCTTACAAAGTCTTGATTTTCCCCAACCCAAACCCCATGGGTCGTCCCACACCACGTGATCACACAATCATATTTGGGGTTTAAACGCCCCAGCACACCCTCAACGGACCCCGAAATCCGGTTGATGGGTAATTTCAATTCTTTTTCAATGGAATACCCCCAGGCAGCACTGAAAATGTCCCACTCTAGCACATCAATGGGCATATCGGGGGTCAACAGGTTCCAAAACGCCATTTCAATGGCGCCGGTGGCGGATCCTGGGGTTAAACCGACATAATGGGTGTCAGGAATGCCCAATAAGGCCCGCAGAGACTGGGTCACCTGGGCAATTTCTGATACGCCCTCTGCACTGCGGTGTGACCTACCCAACAACGCATTGTCGTAATAAGCCTGATTCAACTGGATGGGTTTAACGCATGGTCCAGAGGAAAAGAATGGTCTAGATGGCTTTTTTAATGATCTATTTTGCGATGTCATAAAGGAAAATCCTGAACAGAAAGCATGTCAAAACAAGGGTACTATAAAACAGGTTAAGGCTTCTACGGGGAAAAGCGTGCATTTTACGACGCCCAACCCCCTGCCCTAACCCCGCATACCCTTGCTGCCCCAAAAACACAGATTTTTCAGGCCTTCGCCCTCATTAACGGGCCAATATCTTAGTCATTTCACGATACCCTTGGTTGTTTAGATATCGATACACATAAAACTTAACGGCCCGATCCCCGCTGTGAACCAATGTTTCCATCACGTGCTTGACTTGCTCTAACGACGATACATGGGTTTCGTTGATTCGGATCAACACATCACCAGGTAAAACGGTCTCATCGGTCATGGTGGCGTTGCTTACGGTATCCACCAAAACCACGCTATCCGCCCTTAACTGCATACGCATACGGGCCATGGCGTCGGCACCAATTTGACGAAAAGAAACACCAAATTCTTTGATATTCAGCACTTGAGCCCCATAAGGTCTGCTGTCCATATCCAGTGGTAATTGCCCCACCGTTACTTTAATCTCCATTTCCCTGCCCTCTTCCCGTACGGGATGCTCTTTTTTACCCCTCCATATGCCCATGACCAATGGTTTTCCAGGATTTATTCTGCCGATCATGGCGCGGGCTTGCTGATGATGAGAAACAGGGGTGCCATTAATGCTTAAAATCACATCTCCATCTTTTAAGCCGCCTTGCTGCGCTGGTGTATTGGGCAATATGGAATCAATAATGACCCCACGTGGCCCCGTCATGCCCAAATATTTTGCCCAAGTTTCAGATACATTGTCCCCCATCTGAATGCCAACATATCCACGCAATACAGGCCTTTTCCGGGCCAACTGGTTGACTACAGGTATGGCCAATTCTGATGGAATGGCTAAATTCATACCATTGCTGCCCCCCGAATGGCTGATTCCCATGCTGTTTATTCCAATCACTTGTCCATCGATATTCAGCAATGGTCCGCCAGAATTTCCCGGATTGACGGCGGCATCGGTTTGAATAAAATGGGTAATGTGGGTCGAGTTTAGCTCTGGAACAACCCTGTTAACGCTGGATATGATGCCGTGGGTTACGCTGAAATCCAGCAGCATAGCCGGACTGTGGCCCCCCCCTGTCCCCCCAGGAGAACCAATGGCAATGGCCCAATTTCCCACCTTAACGTCTTCTGATTTTCCCCACGGCAACCCATGCAATGGCTTTTCTGTGGTCAGGCTTAAAACAGCCAAATCGGTCCGAGCATCCACACCGACAATGGTGGCCGGAATCACGTCTCCTGATGAAAACCGAACATGGACAGATCCAGACCCTTTGATCACAGCTTCGACCACATGATTATTGGTCACCACAAAAAACCCTTCTTTTCCATCCGCGCCAATACTTTTAATGATAAACCCCGTGCCAGAAGTCCTGACTTTTTGAGATATGGGTTTAGGATACACCCCTGATAACAACATCCAATTCATTTCAATATCCGACAGTGTGTCCAAATTCGGCCCCATCAAGCGATCCGATGACACCAAAACCGTCACCACGCTTTGCATGGCTTTGTGGGCAACTTTTGAAAACCCGTCTCGCAAAAATTGAAACTGACTGGGCAACAGCCCCTTCATGTTAGCGCTCGTTTTTTCCAGGCTGCCCGGGCGCGGTATATCGGCTTTGGTTTCGACACACGCAGCGATTACAGCAATAAAGATTACCAAAGCATTAACTCTTTTACAGTAAAACATAGGGTTTTTTGATTTTTTTAAATTATTGGTAAGATACGGAGAAAAAGATTTTATGTCAATAGCATTTCGTCCTGCTATGAATGAAAATGTAAATGCTGTTTGCTTTTCTCTTTTATATCGGGCAATCTCTATAACGTACATAATCTTAAGAATGGATCAACAATGAAAAAAACAATAGCCACTCTTTTTGCACTCTCTTTGTGTGTAACAACACTTTTTGCCGATGATAAAAATGACAGCGCAAAAGCCGTCAACACATTGACTTTTGCCATAGTGACATTAAAAAATTCTAAGGAAGAAAAGACCATTACCTATGGCCAATTGCAAGAAATGTTGGGTAATTTAATCGACAGCTTAAAAGAAAGCGGACAACAGTTGTCTGAAGACAAAATGATCACGGTCGAGCAAATGATTCGTGAATACATGGTTGCAGAAGCAGCTTTGACCTTGGCGGCCAATGCATCAGATGTGAAAAATACAGAAAAAGTCAAAGAATCCATCGCACGTGCCACAGAAAAAATCATCAAGGATGCCTATAGAGCGGCTGAAATGGCAAAAATGCAAGAAAAATTAAAAGATGGCGGATTCGAAGCCATGTACAAAGAAATGGAAGCCCAAATTATCGCAGAAAAAGGTGACCAAGTGACCCTTAGCGTATTTCCTTCCAATCAAAGCGCAGATGAGTCTCGTATCATTAAAAAGATGAAGTCTGTAACCAATCCTGAGGCCAAGGCAAAAGAATGGGCCAAGCTGGTTAAAAATTCTGGCGGAGAACAAAAAACTCTGGATCCCATCTTATTGTCAGATGCTCCTGAGTTTGTAAAATCCAAACTGATCAAATGCAAAACGGGCGATGTGATCAGCATTGCTTCGCAGATTGACCCCAACGATCCAAAAAAACCGACAAAAACCGTTCTGTTTTATGTGGTCAAACGCGGAAAAATTGAAGGCGATTTGTTGGGTCAAGCCGTTGCTTCTAAGATTAAAGAAAATTTGGAAAAGAAATTGAATGAGCACATCATGGGTCAAGTCAAAGTCGAAATGTTGGACAAAAAAGGTATGCCGATGAAGGCAGCAACCCCAGATGCCCCATCTGCAGCGTCGTAAAGCTTTGGGATGGACTCTGTCTGTATGACAGGGTCTGTTCCAACCCCCATCGTCAGATTTCACCCCCTATTAATGCTTTGTTAACTTTTTCTGGTTCACACTATGTAAGCAAATTCCTAATAAATTCTAAGCATGTTGAACCAAATGCCCAAAGATGCCGTGATTCAAGAAATTCAATTTTTGGTTTCTCAAATCCTGCACGATTTCATTTCTCATTTCACAGCCATTTCCACAGGCCTGGATATGCCCCTGCATATGGCCAAAGAGATTTTTCCCATGCTGTTGCATTCTCGCCAACAATTGAATGCCTATTTAAACGTCATGCGGTATTTGTTTTCTCAGGGAAATGGATCGGATCACAGCGGCACAGATATGATTACAGCCTATGGCACCAGCTTTGGGATCACCATTACAGGGCATTCTGAGCACCACAGTAAAATCATTACCGGATTAACATTATGGGCCATTAAACAGGTTCAGGCCCGCAGCCAAACGTGTATTTCTCGTACCAATGATGCCATTCATATTCACAGCCCCTGTCTAAAGCCTGATTTATGTGATGTCAGCGTATTGCTGGGCCAAACCAACATCAAGAGCCCAAGAGACAGTTTATCGGCCTATCTGGCCCGCCTATTGACCCAATCTGGCATGGTTCTGACCACCCACAGCCCCAGCGGTCAAGAATTGGTTATCCAATTGCATTCTAAAGCGCAGACCTCAGCGCCTATGGAACCCAAGGTATTTCCCATGGCGTCTTATCCGTCTTAGAATGCAGCGAAGCAATCTGGGAGTGCGCCATCATTTCCAGAAAATAAGAACCCAAAATAGGCCATTCAGATCAACCCAAGGATGCTGGGGAATATGCTGGATGGGGATCTGCTTGGAATATACTTGGAATATACTTGGAATATACTTGGAAATATGCTGGATGGGGATCTGCTGGGAATCGGGAATGATGGGAAATGGGATTGGATGCAAACAAGATGCCCTATTCTGCCCATCAGATACGGTCAAAAGGCTGATGACATAAATAGAAAAAACAATCTTGAATCTTGATTTTTCATTGGAAAAGAACCCAAGAAAACCATAAGAGCGGGCGAAGGGATTTGAACCCTCGACCACAACCTTGGCAAGGTTGTGCTCTACCACTGAGCTACACCCGCATCTTATCTTCATTTTAAAGGATTTTTCCGACAGGTCAAGGGGGGTAATTTCGGCAACCATGGAAAATTTAAAAAATAAATGCCCCCCATCAGCCCTCTCCCCCGTCGTGTACGATTAAAAATTCAGATAAACTAATCAACACAACCCGTACAGGCCGTCCG
>CAXNJQ010000039.1:0-6163 GCA_964202705.1 Holosporaceae bacterium | reverse complement strand
ATCACCGATTGGGTGGTCAAAACGTCGATAACCTCTGGCATGGTTTTGGCCAATGCTAACAATCCTTCTTGCACCCAACGGGATAAATCATCCACACTCACATCATCCAAGTACCCATTGACCCCCATAAACAGCTGCACCAACTGATCCCCCAAAGAGACGGGCTGGTACGGTGGCTGTTTTAACAATTCCACCAAACAATTGCCGCGGTTTAATTGACGATTGGTTGCGGCATCCATATCAGAAACGAACTGAGAAAAGGCCGATAATTCTTTATATTGGGCCAGTTCCAGTTTTAATGGGCCAGCCAATTGGCGCATGGCCTTGGTTTGCGCCGCCCCACCCACACGACTGACCGACAGCCCCACATTAATGGCAGGACGTATTCCACGATAAAACAGGTCACTTTCCAAGAAAATCTGACCGTCCGTGATGGAAATAATATTGGTGGGAATATAGGCCGACACATCACCTGCCTGGGTTTCCACAATGGGCAATGCCGTCAAAGATCCTCCCCCTTTGGCATCACTTAATTTGGCTGCGCGCTCTAATAGGCGAGAATGCAAATAGAAAATATCCCCAGGATAGGCTGCTCTGCCCGGAGGACGACGCAACAATAATGACATTTGACGATAGGCCACCGCATGTTTGGATAAATCGTCATACACGATCAAGGCGTTCTGACTGTCATCTCTGAACGCTTCGCCCATGGCGCAAGCCGTATAGGGTGCCAAAAATTGTAACGATGCGGCTTCGGATGCGGTGGCGGCCACCACTATGGAATAGCGCATGGCGTCATGATGCTGTAACAAACGCACCATTTGCGCCACCGTAGACCGTTTTTGACCGATGGCCACGTACACACACACCACCCGTTGATGCAATGGTCCTTGGGCATGTTCTTTTTGATTTAAAATGGTATCCAGAGCAATGGTGGTTTTTCCGATTTGACGATCCCCAATGATCAATTCACGCTGTCCCTTTCCAATGGGAATCAAGGCGTCAATGGCTTTAATGCCCGTTTGCAGCGGCTGAAAAACCGACTGACGATCCATAATACCAGGCGCCGCACATTCAATGGGAACCATTTTAACGTCTTGCAATGGACCGCGACCATCGATGGGCCGCCCCAAGGCATCCACCACACGCCCCAACAAACCTGGCCCAGCAGGAACCTGCATCATATGTCCGGTGCGACGTACAATGTCGCCTTGTTTGATCATTTGATCTTCTCCGAACAGGACAACGCCAACGCGATCGGCCCACAGATTCATGACCATGCCCTTGATCCCAGAGGCAAATTCCACCATTTCCCCAGAACATACGTGGGTCATGCCCCATACTTGGGCGGTACCATCGCCGATCGTTAAAACAAAGCCCACCTCTTCTATGGTGTTTTCAGCATCAAATCCGAAAATTTTTTGCCGCAGCAACAGAGAAATTTCAGAAGAATCAAGAGCAAGTGAAGACATGATCGATCTCGGTATAAAGGTTAGAAAACAATTTGCTTAAAGAAAGGTCTATCATCGAATCATTCCACAACAACACGCCACCCATTACCAGGTCTGGTTGTTCTTTTTGAACCACCACGATTGGTTTTCCAAAAGCATCAGATAGGGTTTTTTCCAACGCCGACACATCGCTTTGGGAAAACAATTTCGCCGTATGCCAATACACGGTTGTGCTGGAACATTGATTGTCGTGTAAAACCTTTAAAATATCCTGTAAAATGTCCAATCGTTTGTGGGTACCCAGAACGCGCAACGTGCGTAAAGTCAAGTCCTGACAGGTGTGGGTTTGCTGAAATTCTTTAAAAACAGATTCATGCCACCACAATGGCAAGGCATTTTCACACAACAAGGACTGTAATACAGGATGTTCATGGATCCAACGGACAAAGGCACCCAATTCGGCCATGGTCTTTGCAGGTAATTCTGAAAAAATCTTTGCATAATGCCGGGTAATGTCATCAAAAAACACAGGTGCAGCGGCCACTTCCATATAAAAATAGGCTTATTCAAGCATAACCATACTCTAGCATACATTTATGAAAAACCCAAGAAAAAGTGGTCAAAAATTGTTCAACACGATGATACAAAATCGCGCCATTCCAGGGGGCCTGTGCTACACGCCAGAACCACCAGACCCCGTCCGAACGCCTCTTCACCCTAGTTTTTTACCGACCCTTCAATGATGACATAGGCTTTTTTATCCTCTACTTCCCATCGACATCTCAGATTATGTCCATTAAAAAGGAATTTTACAGTGGGTGTTCCACTAATCGGACGATCCGATGTAATGATTAAAATTCGTTGTCCCAAGGGAACATCTTTATAGTCATAAGAATCCAGCTGTACCAAGGTTTTACTTAAATTGACCTGCCCCTTGATGTCAAAAAATCCACGATCTTTAACCATGGGCATCTCTATAAAGATGGTTTTTGGCTCGAACACCACATTGCGTAAAAGCCCAAGACCATTATTGGGTTTTTGGCTGTGTTCGCTGGAAAATGGTTGCTCGTCACTTCCCACACCCACTTCTCCGGTCATGCGTGTGGTGTGATCACAATCAAAAGCACATACGCCATAAAAATTGAATTTACCATCGAGGGTATTTCCATCGGATGGACCTATTCTGATATTAGAATGATGCACAATCAATTCTTTGGGCACGGGACCATTAAACACAACTTTGGAACGGGCGATAATATACCATCTTTTAGGGGTTAGGCTGCCGTTGATCGTCACTGTGCTGGGAATGATGTTATTTTTGAAAAAAAAGGATCCTGACATCAGGCCTTGCCCTAAAGCATGGCCCTTAATTCCAATAAAAACAGCCGAATCATTCAGATTCGAATGACTGTCCAGAACCAGATGATCTCCATACAGAAATAACGGCATGGTGATTTCTTTGGGCAACATCATATGCAATGGTTGTTTACCTGAATTAGAAACACACAATGCTGCAAAATCTGAAGTTTCTGTGTTTTTTTCACAGAGCTGTTTCCAATCCTGCATAGAAAAGTCAGATAATACAATTTTTGGATTTTTAGGATCAACCGTTGGGAGCAGTTTCTGGATTTGATCCGTTTTCAAAGGCAACAATCCATACAGGCCTGAGGATTGTTTGTGCCAGCTTCCCGACTCCTTCTCAAGGCCAATACACATTACGGAAACTTTGGTTTTTGGATCAAAGCCCCCTCCTTTTCCATTATAGTACAAGATTGCTCCATAAGGTTCTTGGCGCTCTATGGGTAGAGATTTTTCCTTGCCGTTTATAGCCGTATCGCCCCACAGGTTGTTACTGAACACAGAACCCAATACAAGGGCAGAGAGTGCAAACACACCCCGCCTAAATATCCAGTGATGTTTTCTTAAATAGGGGGATTTGTTGATTTTGGATTGGACAGCGGTTTTAATCATATTGAAAGCCAACACGCCTAACAGGCCAAGCCTACGGGGTATGGATTTTTGGCAAAAAACCCACTGCAGCGAAAATCTTTTTAATGCCCCCTGTTTCAACTCGCCATTCTTTAATAGATTATTCATTTTTTTAAACGCAATGGATTTTTAAAACATTACATCAAGAATACCCCTTGGGGAACTGCGCTTGCGCTGACAACTGTTTGTGGCCAATAATGCTCAAATTATTCCCATCAATCTTGCATTTAATCTGCCAATGGGGACCACATTTTATTTTTGGCCTTCCAATAATGGGACGATCGGATTGAATAATGGCCTTACTCAGTATGATATGGGTATCCTTTGTCACCGGCGCATAGTTATAGTCCCCAATGTGTATGGTCGTATCCGTCAAGTCCACTTGCCCCTTGACGACCACATAACCCCCAGTTTTTTCAAAAGGAACAGGAATGAACAGTGTTTTTGGGGCAAAAATGACATTATCGAAATGGGCCACGGCATCATTTGGCAGATCACTGGGATCTGTACGAAATGGCTTGTCATGACTGCCCAAATCCACATCCCCATTAATGCGAGTTGTTTTTGCACATACCACCTTGGTCCGCCCATAACACATTATTCCAAAAGGCCCATCATTTTCTGCATCTTGCCCATCCAACACACGGACAGAGGCGTTCGACAGACGCCAATTTTTGGGCAAACCCGTTTCCAATATAACATGGGAACCTACCACCAAAACACCGCTCCTTAAACGACCCTTGATCCTTACGGTGCTGGGCACAGCATGGTCGGCATAAAAGGGGCATCCAGAAGACAATATGGCCAGCTTGCGGGGATCGACCCCAATAATGATGCTTCCATTTTCTATGCGCGCATTGTTCTCGATCACCACATTTCCAAAAACAAACAGCCGCATGAAGATGAATTCAGGCAACGTCACAAACAGCGGTCTCTTGCCTTGATTAGAAACGCTTAAAGCCACATCATCTTTGATAGCTGGCGAGGCCCTACAGAGCTGGTGCCACTTTTTCATGGAAAACCAATACAAGGGAAACCTTGGGTTTTTCTCCTGATTCAGTAATCCAATACGACTATCCTTGCCATAACTCATTCTGGTGAATTTATGGGGGGTCCCGCCACGGTCACTGATGGTGCAAAGCTGAAAATTGTCTTCAGGGGTAATATTTCCCCCGTTTTTTCCGTGATAATACAGCACCAATTCATGGGGGTCCGTTCTGTGACGCTGATCTGTGGATATCGTGGCCGTTGCGCCATCTGTCGTCATGGATTGTGGTTCGGGCGTTACAGGCTTGACATTGTCGGCATTTACAAGCGTGGCAAGGGCAAAGAACGCCATGGCCAGCAGGGACGTCTTTGAAAAACGGCCGGGATTTTTCTGTGCTTTTTTATAAAGATTTTTCGTTTTTTCTATGTTTTGTTTGATGTGCAACATTTTAAAAACCAGAGTGCCCTTTTCACAATCCTAGTGTAAAACGGAAAACCAATCAACGCGCCTGCCCCCAGTGGAACATCGAGCACATCCCCGCAGCATCGTGCCCAAAATCAGATCCCAAAAGAATCAGGCCCCACCGAAATCAAAACTTCTTCATAGTGCTGGAAAAAGAGGGCCAAAGAACCCCCAACGCGCCTGCACCCAGCGGAACATCCTTCGTATTCCCTTCACCCCGCAATGCACTATCTTCGCGCCGTCAAGGTGCAAAAAAAAGGGGAACAGAGCGTCCAAAGACTCCCCATTCCCCCCAACCCGGCATCATTACGAATTAGGAAACCGTAATGTGCTTTTTGCTCTTTCTTAAGAAAAAAGAAACACGGCCCAACGTCAGAGCAAACAACGTGTGATCCTTGCCCATACCCACATTGGGTCCAGGAAAAATCTTTGTTCCTCTTTGACGCAGCAATATGTTTCCTGGCATTACGGATTGGCCGTCAGATGCTTTTAGACCTAACCGCCGACCTGCCGAGTCGCGACCGTTACTAGAACTGCCGCCTGCTTTTTTTTGTGCCATTTAAATTATTCTCCTGTGATTACGCTGCAGCCGAGACAACATCGGTAATTTTAACCCAAAGCAATTTCTGACGATGGCCGTTCTTGCGGCGATAATTGGTGCGTCTCTTTTTCTTGAAAACAATAATCTTGTCTTCTTTGAACACACCTATGGCTTGCGCATGAACGACAACCTGGGTTACCCCTTGGCTGGAAACGCTGATTCCTTCCCACTGTATCAGCTGGTCAGGTTGACAATCCATGATTTCAACACGAACTGTCTGGCCTTTAACCGCACGATACTGTTTTCCACCTGTTTTAAAAACGGCGTACATGACATTGCTTTTAAACTCGCTTATGCTCTTACTATATCAGATTCACTGAACCAACTCAATCATGATTCCGCATCTTTATGTTCATTGTGAATTGGCCCCTGAACGCCACGTTTTGCTGTCTGCCCCCCAACACCACTATTTAACCAAAGTGATGCGTTTAAAGGCGGGACAAAGGGTGCATATCTTTAATGGCAACCAAGGATTGTGGCGATCAGAACTGGATAACAACCACCTGGTTCACCTTCAGAATCTGTTGCCCCAACCGCCATCCCAGAAGAAAATAGCCCTGTTTTTCAGCCCCATCAAAGCGCAAAATTGGCTGATTGAAAAATGTGTCGAAGTGGGGGTAACGGATTTTTTCCCCATTTTATGCCGACGCACCGTTGTCCGTCACTTTTGTC
>CAXNJQ010000038.1:0-6291 GCA_964202705.1 Holosporaceae bacterium | reverse complement strand
AATCTCCACCTCGACTTCAGAAGCTACTGTCAAACCCATCAACGCCTCTAGCGTTTGAGAAGTGCAGTCTACCTCCAAAAGTCGGTTGTATGTTCTACGCTCAAACTGGTCTCTCGCCTTTTTATCAATGTGCGGAGATCGTAAAATCGTAAATTTATGAATTTTTTGAGGCAACGGGATAGGGCCCCGTACACGAGCCCCTGTCCTTTGCGCGGTATCCATGATTTCGCTGACTGCACGATCCAGCACGCGATAATCATAACTCCGCAAACGCATTTTAATTTTCTGGTTCAAAATTACCCCCTAGCCTTTGCAGCGGCTTTTGCGCCAGCAGCCGGAGCAGCAGTCTCGAGAATCTCGGTTACGATACCGGACCCAACGGTTCTCCCCCCCTCACGAATGGAAAAACGCGACCCAACAGACATGGCAATGGGTGAAATCAACTCTACTTGCATTTTCAAGTTATCCCCAGGCATGACCATTTCTCTGTCCGCAGGCAACTCCACTGCACCCGTTACGTCTGTTGTTCTGAAATAGAACTGAGGACGATAGTTGGTAAAGAATGGACTGTGACGGCCACCCTCTTCTTTTGTCAAAATATAGGCCTCACACTCAAAACGAATGTGGGGCTTTATGGTGCCTTTTTTGGCCACAACCTGTCCACGCTCTACGTCTTCTCTTTTTAAACCACGAACCAAAATACCGACGTTGTCACCGGCTTGACCTGAATCCAGCTCTTTGCGGAACATTTCAACGCCCGTTACCGTGGTTTCTTGGGTGTCACGTAAACCAACGATTTCGACCACATCACCAACCTTGATGATCCCTTGCTCGATTCTACCCGTCATCACGGTTCCGCGACCTGAAATAGAAAAGACGTCTTCAACAGGCATCATAAATGGCTTTTCAATGTCTCTTTCTGGAATGGGGATATAGGAATCCAACGCAGCCAGCAACTTTTCCATCGCAGGGTAACCCAAAGGCCCAGCATCACCACTCAACGCCATGGTGGCAGAACCATGAATGATGGGAACATCATCGCCAGGAAAACCATTGCTGCTCAACAATTCTCTGACTTCCATTTCCACCAATTCCACCAAATCAGGATCAGCAATATCGATTTTGTTTAAAAACACAACGATATTTTTGACGTTTACCTGGCGAGCCAACAAAATATGCTCTCTTGTTTGTGGCATAGGACCATCCGTGGCCGCAACGACCAAAATCGCACCGTCCATCTGAGCCGCACCGGTAATCATGTTTTTAATATAGTCGGCGTGTCCAGGACAGTCCACGTGACCATAGTGGCGTGCGACTGTTTCATATTCAACATGCGCGGTAGAAATGGTAATACCACGGGCTCTTTCTTCCGGAGCCTTATCAATTTGATCATAGCCTTGGAATTGAGCCAAACCTTTATCCGCTGAGTATTTTGTCAGCGCTGCAGTCAAAGTTGTTTTACCATGGTCAACGTGACCAATGGTTCCAACATTCACGTGCGGTTTCGTTCGGAGGTATTTTTCTTTCGCCATAAATCTTACCCAATAAAAATAACTCTCTCTAGATACCATATTCTCAACAATAATTCAACGGCGACAGTCAAAAATTTTCTGAAACTGTGCAAAAGGATTGCGAACCAATGGCACCAGCTGTCGCTAGCATGCTCCACAAGGATTGGGATATACTCAGAAATCCCATGCTGTTTTTGGTCATTTTATGTCTTTAATATCGGGTTTTCCAGAATGGTTGCCAGAACAACAACGTATCTTGAACCAATGGAAACGGCTTTTAGAACATCATTTTGAACAGTTTTGCTTTACCCCCATGGACACACCTGTGGTGGAACGCATGTCCACCTTGCTGTCCAAAGGGGATGATTCTGAAATTTATACCCTTGGCCGTTGGGCCGATTTGGCCCAGGATCATCAGGCTGACCCGTCTGAAAATAATGGAAAAAATCCAGCACCCGATCTGCGCAAAAAATCCGTTGCGCCAGAGCGTCAATTGGGCTTACGGTTTGACTTAACCATTCCGCTGGCCCGATACGTTGTCCAACATCGCGGGGTTTTGGTTTTCCCCTATCGCCGATACCACATTGCGCCCGTATGGCGAGGAGAGCGCCCCCAAGAAGGAAGATTTCGTCAATTTTATCAATGCGATATTGATGTGGTTGGTCAAGATACCCTGCCCCATGCCTATGATGGTGACATCATTTTCACCATGCATCGTGCCCTGGAATCCCTAAGTATCCAATCTTTTTTGGGGCCCGTTTGCTGGCACATCAATCACCGCTGTGTATTAACCTCTTGGGCTGATTATGCCGGGATTTCGGACGTGACGGCGGCATTGCGCATCATCGACAAGTGGGAAAAAATTGGGATAGCATCTGTTTTGACCCTGTTAAAAGAATTAAAGGCATCGCCAGAGTCGTTGGATGTTTTATCTTCTTGGGCCCATGACACGTCGTGCGCATCTGAACAGATCAACCGCCTGAAATCCCTTGCTTGGTCTGCTGATTTTCACGATGCGTTACAGCACCTAGATCAAACCATTCAACACTTGGGCATGCGAGGCATGAAAACCGAAAACCTTCGATTTTCCCCGTTGTTGGCCAGAGGTTTAACCTATTATTCAGGCATTACCTTTGAAGCAAAATTGCCGCAACATGCCGATTTGGGCAGCATTTGTGCCGGTGGGCGCTATGACCATCTTGCCAGCACGCTCTCTTCAAAAAAGGCTTTTCCTGGCGTCGGTGCCTCCATTGGGTTATCCCGACTGTTTGCTCGATTTATAGAGCATCAGACCCCCCTGTCCCCATCAGGCGATGTATTAATTTGCGTCCAGAACAGCGATCATTTGGATGCGTCCGTTCAGCTGGGCGACACATTACGCAACCTAGGTGTGCGTACAGAGGTTTTCTTAGGCATGTCGTCGTTGAAAAATCAATTAAATTATGCCAATCGAAAAGGGTTTCCCTTGGTGGTGTTCGCCAATGTCCAAGAGTGGGAAAATCGGTGTGTCCAAATCAAATGTATGACCTCTGGCCAGCAAAATCTTGTACCCCTGTCGGATCTGTCGGTCGCTGTTATGAAACACTTGGCCACCATGAATCAAAAGCATGTAGGGGATAGGTCCAGCTTGTGAGAATTTCCCTGCCCCACAGGGCGCCAGATGGGAGATCAATAGAGGAGCTGGCACTGTGGATGTCCATAGCGCTGGATGGCATCTGCCTAATGCCATTCAGGGGGGGCCAACAAAAACGTGATGCCCGCCCTGTTGAAAAAATCTCAATCAGGTTGGGCGCTGGCTTGGGTTGTTTATGCTGCAGGCGAATGCCCAGAAAACAGCCCTTTGATGGTGCTCCATAATCCTGGCGCAGATACGTCTTTTTCCGCCACCAGCGGCATCACCATGGGGTCCAATTCATCCATATGAATCACCAATTCACCCAGTTTTTGCCCTTTTATGATGGGTGCTGTTAACGGCTGGTGATAACGGGCCACAATTTTGGCGCGATGCAATGCTCCCTTTGGCAAGGTTACGGCCAAATCGGATTCAGTCACCAAGTTGACGCTGCCCTCTTTCCACAAACTTAACGTTGCAATATGACGTCCTTTGGGTACCACCAGCGACTCAAACCGCTGAAAGCCCCAATTCAACAACCGCCGAGCCTCTGCGGCACGCAATGATGCGCTGACCACCCCATTAAGAACCAACAACAATCGCCGAGGGGGATAACCTGGTCGTACGGCTGTGGCCACAATGCCGTATTTCCCTGCATCCGTCATGCCCGTTTTCATGCCATCGGCAAAGCCACCTTTTAATAAATCATTGCGGTTAGGCTGTTGTATGCCGTTAAATTTAAAGGATGTCAGTTTGTAAAATTGGGAATATTCTTTTGGAAAATCTGCGATGGTGCGTTCTGCGATAACGGCCAAATCCTTGCATGTGCTGTAATGCCCCCCATCGGGTAAACCAGAGGCATTGGTAAAATGAGAATTGTTCATTCCCACATTCAAAGCCAACCCATTCATTAACTCTGCAAACCCCTCTTCACTGCCCCCCAAATGCTCGGCTATGGCTGTACATGCATCATTGCCAGATGTCACCACAATGCCCTTGAGTAAATCGATCACACGGATGCTCTCTTCTGGTTTGATAAACATACGGCTGCCAGGTCTTGAGGCCGCATTTTTGGATACGTAAATCAGGTCTGACCAATCCAAGGATTTTTGCGCCAATGCTTGTAACATCAGGTACACGGTAACGATTTTGGTCATGGATGATGGTGCCATGGACTCATCCGCCCCCTTCTCTAACAAAACGCACTGGGTGGACAAGTCCTTTAAATAGGCGTACTTGGCTTGTGTTGTCGTGGTGGGCATTTTTAACCCAGCCGGCACAGCAGAGGATGGCTGCTTTCCCTCTGTTTTTCCAGCAGATTCCACAGTTTTTCCCACAGCCGATGGCATGGGTTTTCCAGAACCTTTTCCACTGGGCACAGCGGACAATGGTGCAGCAGACAAGGTCTTAGCCACAGCCGATGGCACCCTACCCACGGCCCCTTTTTCATGGTTTGATCCAGCATTTGCCCCATCCACAGACCATGCCCATGTCAGAATGATTAGGCTGGTGGCCATCATACCTTTGTATCCCCATCTGGATTGCACGATCTGTTTATAGCATGCCCCGATGTGACCAGTGTTTTGTTCCAAATTTGCCATCACATCACCCCATCCATTGATTTATAGATTGTATAGTGCCAAGAAAACACCTACTTTTCCATCACTTTTGCAGAAAAAAGCAGAAAAATCCAGAAAATTTCCCCACCTGTTTTCATTTACTCCATTTGCCCTACCCTGTCACAGTAATACACGCTTATTTGGAAAAACAAACTGCATTTATGACGCACATCTTAAGGTGTTCTAACCATTATTTCGAATCTGGATCAGGTGGATTTGCCCCTGATTGTTCCGCAGTAACCAACTCTATTTTAGATTTGGCTTGTTGCAACCTCACCTCGCATTGCTTTTTTAATACGGTCCCTCGGGTAAAGGCTTCTACAGCCTGGTCCAAAGTCAATTGCCCTTCCTCAAATCGCTTGACCAGACCTTCCAGCTCTTTCAAGGATTCTTCGAAACTCTGCTCTGTTGATTGGTGTTGATCTTTTGCCATGGTTTACCCCTTTTTTTCATATTTTTACACAATACCCTGCCCTTTCCACCCTTGTCAAAACTGGAAAACCAGGGTCTTTTTACCAACCGTGGATGAACCGTGTTATTTCAGAGGTGGATTTTCTATTGGATTTTCCACAAAGGCCACAGCACTCAGCAATTCTTCCCGTGTCAGACGTTCGGATAACACAACCCCCTTGGGATGATTGGCATGAAGAACCATATTAAATGGTATGGCGGAACGGCCATATTTCCGTAAAAACATCATCAAGGCCGGGTCCCCTCTGGTAAAATCGCCGCGCAAACACAGAACATTTGGCCGTTGCAAGCATTGTTGGACCGTGTTGTGTTTAAATACAGACTTGTTCACCATGCACAAGGCGCACCCCATCCCTGTAATATCCACCACCACCGTTTTGCCTTGCATCAGAGCAGATTCCAGGGTTTTTGACGAAAAAACCTGCCACGATAGGGATCCATCTTGCATGGAAATGGGGTGTTCTATGGGGCCAGGCAAAGCCGGTAAAATCAACAACAGGACAGAAAAGAATCCAGGAATGCCGTACACCAACCCCTTGTACACCTTTGGATTGGATGAAATGGCCCGGATTCCAGCCACAAAAGGCAAAACCAGCCATACCGTCCACAGGGCGAATGCCACCTTGTCCCAAGGCAAACTCAATAATCCTGCCAATGATGTGCTGACAAACCATCCGGCCGATATCATTAAACAAAATCCCAGAATTTTTTCAAAAGTCACCATCCACTGCCCTGGCCGAGGCAATATCTTGTGAATGGGGAAAATCAGGCCCAATAAATAGGGCAAGGCAAACCCCAAGGCAATGGCCGTATAGAATACAATGATCTCTATGCCCTGCCCTGTTAACGCAAACCCCAATGCTGTTCCTAAAAATGGGGCAGAGCACGGTGTGGCCAATAAAACGGCCACCAGACCCGATAAAAAGGCCTGCGTATACGCCGAACGCCGTTGCGCCGGAGCCAGCAAAGCCACCGCCCATTGCGGTGTATTGACATGAAACAGCCCCAACAACCCAAAACCACCGAACATCATGATGATGATCATGCACACCACGAAATAAGGGTTTTGCAAATGCAT
>CAXNJQ010000037.1:0-6359 GCA_964202705.1 Holosporaceae bacterium | reverse complement strand
AACATAAAATCATCTGAACAGGCAGACCAAAATGCATCAGAATCCGTGGGCCCAAGCCCTGATTTGCCCGTAAAGATTCTGTTGACCATGGGGGCGCAAATGCCGTCCTATGCCCTTGCCCATTGTTCGGGCGTGGATTTATGTGCCGCATGGGATGAACCTGTGGTTTTGCCTGTGGGACAGCGCCTTTTGGTGCCCACGGGTTTGTTGATGGCTATTCCATCAGGGTACGAGGCTCAAATTCGTTCCAGATCGGGTATGGCATTAAACCATGGGGTTGTGGTGCTGAACAGTCCTGGCACCATTGATGCGGGATATCGTGGGGAAATTAAGGTGTTGCTGATCAATTTGGGCCAAGAGGCCTTTGTCATCGAACCTCGCGCCCGTATCGCCCAATGTGTTTTTGCACCCATAGCGCGTGTGAACTTTCAGGTGGTCCAAGATTTGGATGCCTCAGAGCGCAACCAGGGCGGATTTGGATCCACAGGAATGCACTGATCAGGGTTGTTTTTGGTTTAATTACAGGGGTCAGATGGGGGGTTGGCTGGGCTCTAGTTGATCCAATGGCCAGTGGGCTCTGACGGGAAAAAATAGGTCCGGTTTTTGTCCAGCGGCATAATATTCTGCGGCTGCCCAAGCAATCATGGCGCCATTGTCGGTGCAATATTCTGGTTCAGGGGCAATCAGCTGGCCACCATAATTTTGGCATGTGTCTTGTAATCGCGCCCTGAAATAGGTGTTTGATGCCACACCACCTGAAATAACCCAATGGTTTAAGCCACAATCCATCATGGCGTACTGCAGGCGCTGGCACAGGGTTTCTGCAATGGTGCGTTGAAAACTGGCGCAAAAATCGGCTTTTGTGGATTCTGACAGTGGGCCATTGGCTTGGTTTTTGGCAATCCATTGAATGCAGGCTGTTTTTAATCCAGAAAAGGAAAAAGAACAAGAGCGTTCTTTTTGTAAGGGAATGGGCAGCGTAATGGCAAAGGGATCGCCGTGTTGGGCGCATTGCTGAATAAATGGTCCACCAGGATAGGGCCCACCGAGTGCGCGGGCGACTTTGTCAATGCATTCACCGGCCGCATCGTCATAGGTTTGACCCAAAATTTTGTATTGATGTACGCCAGAAACCACAGCCATCAGACAATGTCCACCAGAAAGCAGCAGTAATCCATAGGGAAAAGGCACATCGTGGGCGTATCGAACCATCAGGGCGTGTGCCTCTAGGTGATGAACGGGCCAAAGAGGTTTGTTCCAACGGCACGCCATGCCTTTTGCCCACAAAATACCCACCAGTAATCCCCCCACCAGACCAGGACCCGCTGTGACGCCAATGCCATCGAGATCTTGGGCACAGCATCCCGATTCAGCCCACAGGGCATCCATAACATGGGGTAAAAAAATCAGGTGTTCTCTGGCGGCAACCTGAGGAATGACGCCACCAAAGGCACGATGATCTTGTCGATGAATTTGATGGCCCACAATGCGACCATTGCACACCAGGGCAGCGGCTGTTTCATCGCAACTGGATTCAATGCCCAGAAATAGCATAAAAAGTCTTGTTTAAGGGTGATTTTTCGGCATATACTGGGTAATCATGATCAATTTTCAATCATATGTCCATATCCATTGAGGTCCAGACGCGCCCCATCGACCAAACAAAAGGCGCCATTCGCATACAACGTCAGCAGGGTTGGATCCCATGCATTCTTTATGGGAACAAAGCAGACCCTGTCAAACTGAGTGTTTTTGCTAAAAGTTTTTTAAAAGAATTGAACAATCCCGGCATTTATACCCGTGTGTTTAACTTGGGTTCTTTTGGTACAGCATTGGTGAAAAACATGCAATTTCCACCGACAAAAGACACGCCCATCCACATCGATTGGATTCGTTTGGGCGATCGTGTGACCATTTCCATACCATTGCGTTTTGTGAACGAGGATTTGTCGCCTGGTATCAAAAAGGGTGGTACATTAAACGTCATTCACTATGCTCTAGAAGTCTCTGTATCCTCTCACCACATTCCCCATGATATTCCTGTGGATTTGGCTGGGGTTGAAATGGGACAGACCATTCACTTGAAAGATTTGAATTTGGCAGAAGATATGCGCGTTTTGCATTTGACAAAAGACAGTTCTATTGTCAGTTTGGTCGCACCTGCTGGCTTGGCAGAAGCCACCAAAGCATAAGGCTTGGTTGACCATGGGTTTCCGCGCTTTGGCTAGAGTGCGGTTTTCCCCGTGAACACCCTGCACTGTCATCCCCGTGAACTATGTTGTCATCCCCGTGAGTTATGTTGTCATCCTCGTGAGTTATGTTGTCATCCTCGTGAAAACGGGGATCCAGATTACAGGGTGTTTACTAGGTTCCCGCCTGCGCGGGAAGGACATAGGACAAGCGGGAATGATTCTGCACTGTCATCCTCGTGCCCTGCACTGTCATCCTCGTGAACTATGTTGTCATCCCCGTGAGTTATGTTGTCATCCTCGTGAGTTATGTTGTCATCCCCGTGAAGACGGGGATCCAGATTACAGGGTGTTTACTAGGTTCCCGCCTGCGCGGGAAGGACATAGGACAAGCGGGAATAACATAGGACAAGCGGGAATAACATAAAAAGCGGGAAGGACATAGGACAAGCGGGAAGGACATAAAAAGCAGGAAGAACATAAAAAGTGCCGATACCACCATCAGCGGCTGCTTGATCGACACAACCAACCACGATGGCCCATTGAAAACTTAGTCTGATTCAGGCTCTTCTGAAAAATCGGTACCAGAAGAATGATCACGATGGCCCATTGAAAACTTAGTCTGACTCAGGCTCTTCTGAAAAATCAGTACCAGAAGAATGATTCATAATCATGCCATTGGATTGGGTGTTCCAAAGTTTTCGATACAATCCATCCTGCTTCACCAAGTCGTCATGGACACCGTCTTGAATAATGGTGCCACGATCAAAAACGCACAAGCGATCGGCCGTTTGCAATGTGGCCAACCGGTGCGCCACAATCAGCACCGTTTTGTTTTGAAACAAGGCGTTTAATGCAGTTTGAACACGCTCTTCGGTTACAGCATCAAGATTACTCGTGGCTTCGTCCAGCAGCACAATGGGGGCATTTTTTAAGATGGCTCTGGCAATGGCGACACGTTGACGTTGACCACCTGATAAACGCATGCCTTTTTCCCCAGCCATGGTTTGGTATCCTTGGGGCAAGGATTGGATCACGTCATGAATTTCCGCTTTTTGCGCCGATTCATAAATTTCAGCATCCGTGGCATCCAAACGACCATAACGAATATTGTCCATAATGGAACGGTTGAATAAATAACAATCCTGAGGGATAACCGCCACAGATTGATATAAGCTGTCTTTTCGCACACTGGAAATATTTTGACCATCAATCAAAATGTGCCCGGATTGAACATCGTATAGGCGTAAAATCAAGTTGATAAACGTGGATTTTCCACTGCCAGAATACCCCACCAGACCGACTTTTTGTCCACCAGGAATGGTCATGGTTTTATTACAGAACAATGGTTCGTGATGTTCGTAACCGAAATAAACTTGGTTGAACTGAATGGTTCCATTTGATACCACCAAGTCGGCCGAATTGGGATCTTGAACCACATCAGAATCGCTGTCAATGACTTTTAACGCTTGTTTCATTTGTCCAATTTTTTCCCAAAAATTTCGGACATCTTTGCCCAAATTCCAAAATTGATCCAAAATTTGAAGGTTCAGCGTAAAAATCAAAATAAATCCACCCGGTGTAATGGTTCCAGCCACCAACCCATTATACAATCGCCAACAGCACCATGTTTCAAAAACCCAAAAGCTGGTTCCTTGAAACAGGTGTAATTTCATAAAAAAGTAATCGCGCTGTTGTTCTCTTAATGTCGATTCATTGGTGGCTATTTTTAACAAGCTGTGCTCGTGCCTTGATCGCCCAAATAGGCGAATGCTGGATATGTTCATCAAAATATCCACAACCCGACCAATGACCTGAGAGCGGGCTTCGGCCGCAGCATAGGCGTATTTGGTGTGGCAAAACAACAGAATCAAGGATCCAGTCATAAAAATAGACAACCATATCAACAAGACATAAGCAAACTGAATATCCACAGAGGCCATATTGATAAACACCAGGATCAGGGTCAACGTACACGTGGCAAAATGATCCGTAATGATTTTGATGATTTCTGGCGTTTGCATGGTTAAATCGTTCATTTTGTTGGTTAAATTTCCAGCAAAATGCTTTTGATAAAAAGACGCAGAGTGATTAAGCATGCGTTTGGTTAATGTTAACATGATCAGCTCTTTTTGTCGGGGCACAAATCGGGCAATCAAGGCATCATAAATGCGAAACAAGGTGATAAAACTCAGACCCACACACAAAAACGACGCAAACAAGGGATACAAGTGTTCCGCCAATTGGGACAAAGGGTATGAAGCCACCGTGTCAGTAATATTCTTGATCATTCTGGCTTGTACATTGACCACAGCCGCTCGGCCCAGAGAAATGCCTAAAAATCCGATGATGTAAAATTTCAGAGGGCGGGTCACAGAAACAAAAAATTTATACAGCTGACTCACAACGCTCAAAGAAGAATGATTTATTCCTCAATAATACCATGTTTTTAGACCTCTGAATGATTTTTTTGATCCTGTTTATCCCGATTTTTTCACAAAACGTGTACTGTTTTTTCCATTAACCCACCAAGGTTTGACTGGACCCAGGCTGTTTTTTTCCAGAAATGGCTTCTGGGGTACACCGGTCCATCATCCAAGAAAGGGCCTCTGTTTGCGTGCATGAAATCATTTCCCCAGTGGCACGGATTTTAACATCAACCAGACCTTGGCCCAGCCATTTGGATCCGATTAGAATGTGATAGGGAAAACCCATCATATCCATGTCGGCAAATTTCTTTCCTGCACTTTGATCCAAATCCATCAGCAACGCTGTAACGCCCTGATTTAACAGGGATTGATACATGGTTTCGGCCATACCCTCTGTGCCTTTGCCCAATCCAGCGATGGCCACAACAAACGGAGCCACAGATATAGGCCATTTTATGCCCTTTTCATCATGATTGGCCTCGATTAATGCGCCAACCAAACGGGAAACGCCCACACCATAAGATCCCATTTCCACAGGAACGCGTTTTCCTTGCTGATCCATCACAAAGGCATCGAGCGGCTCAGAGTATTTGGTGCCAAAGTAAAAAATATGACCGACCTCGATGCCCCGCTTGGTGCGCAATTGGTCACCGGACAGGGGGCAAGCCTCTGGCTTATGTTGATCATCGGCACAGGCGTAAAACCCATTGAAATCACTCATGCATTCGCGAATTCGCCCATCTGTCATGGGTGAGTCTAGCGCCGCATCATAGAAAATTTCGCTTTCCCCCGTATCGGCCACGATGTGAAATTCGTGACTCAGGTCACCGCCAATGGGCCCAGTGCTCGCGCGTACAGGTATGGCCGTCAAACCCAAGCGATGAAATGTACGCATATAAGACTGGAATATCTTGGCATAGGTGGCTTTTGCGCTCTCGGCCGTTAGATCAAAGGAATAGGCATCCTTCATCAAAAATTCTCGTCCACGCATCACGCCAAAACGTGGCCGAATTTCATCTCTGAATTTCCACTGAATGTTGTACAAACATTGGGGCAACTGTTTATAACTGTGGATATGGGTGCGAAACAGCAAGGTAAACACCTCTTCGGCCGTTGGTCCGTATAATAAATCATGGTCATGGCGATCCACAATGCGCAGCATTTCTTTACCGTAATCGGCATAACGGCCGCTTTGTTTCCACAAGGATGCGGGCTGTAAGGTGGGCGCCAAGGCTTCTTGGGCTCCAATTCTATTTTGTTCTTGCCTGACAATTTCTGAAATGTTGTTCAAAACACGTAAACCCAATGGCAACCAAGCATAAACACCCGAAGTAATTTGTTGAATCATTCCAGAACGCAACATCCATTGATGGGATGCAATGTGCGATTCCTGAGGATTGTCTCGTAACAGAGCTAAAAAAGAAGCAGAAGCACGCATCGGATTGTCCAATCATAAGGTATACTGTGACCATACCATTATTACTTCCTGTTCATCAATGAATTTTTCCATAAACGGCGTTATGCAGAGGTTGGCTCTGTGATTGGTTTTTTAGAAGGCGTAATCGTGCGCATTCAGGCCGATCGCTGTTGGATCCTTGTTTCCGGATTGGGTTACATTGTATCGGTGGGTCACCGGTTGGCATCCCAGTTGTCCGTACAACACAGCATTACTTTGTGGATTGAAACGGTGGTGTACGATGGACAAGGTCAGTTGTTCGGATTTAAAACCCAGGAAGAACAA
>CAXNJQ010000036.1:0-6435 GCA_964202705.1 Holosporaceae bacterium | reverse complement strand
CAATCTTATGACCTATTCAGTCATCCTGGATTTTATGGCACCACCATTACCCAGCCGGTTTTGTACGAAGGATACTTGCACCAACAACTCACACTGTTGATGCAATCCCACAAGATCGTAGTAGGGGTAGGGACCAGTGCGCGCCATATACCCGACTCTTTTTTACCCAGTATGCCGGCCATAGAATGTATCGCTTCTGCAGAAACCAAGCCAAAGACGCTGATGCCTGCGCCAGATGCATGGCTGGATACCAGCATGCGCGTAAACCTGCCATCTCTATACGGTCTGGATCAAAATTGGGAAGATACGGCCAAAGATTGGGATACCTTGCCCACAAAACCCTTGGGTTTATTTTCTGCGCCACGCATTGATTATTCTCTGGCCCGATTGCAACACTATTGCGGAACGTCGGCCGATCAATTTCAAAACTTCATCCTGTTAACCAACTATTCTCATTACGTCGATTCTTTTTTGGCCTATGCCCGTGATCCAGAGCGTTTAAAGCAAGGGTATACCTCTTGGTCAGGACCTATGGGGCGGTGGCATCGTCTGGATCGCAGCATTCCATCAGAATATGTGGACGAGGGCAGGGCCTTTCAAATGCCGGCGTATCACTTGCAAAAATCCGATCGCCAAGGCATCACCCTGATTAATATCGGAGTAGGCCCCAGCAACATGAAAACCATAACGGATCATTTGGCGGTGCTGCGGTCTCATTGCTGGATTATGTTGGGCCATTGCGGTGGATTGCATCATACCCAGAGGTTAGGGGATTTGGTCATTGCCAATGCCTATATGCGCGAAGATCGGGTGTTGGATGAGGAGTTGCCCCTGAATGTTCCCATTCCTCCCGTATACGATGTACAGCACGCTTTGTACCAAGCTGGCGCTCGGTTTTTTCCCGATCAGGATCAACTGCATCGTTCTTTACGATCTGGAACGGTTTTAACCACGGCCAATCGCAACTGGGAGTTACGCATCAAGTCATTTTCTCCTCTGATCCATCGATCCAGGGCCATTGCCATTGATATGGAATCGGCCACATTGGCGGCCAACGCTTTTCGATTTTCTATTCCTTATGGGGCACTGTTGTGCGTATCGGATCGTCCGTTGCATGGGGATTTGAAAATGCCGCAATCGGCTCAGAATTTTTACAAGGATCGGGTACACGAGCATATGCTGATGGGCATTACAGCCATGGAAATTTTGTCCACCTATTGTCCCTTGGCGTTGCATTCTCGTAAATTGCGTGGATTTCAAGCTGCCCCATTTCGATAAAGCATGGTGGGAGGGCTGCGCGCTAGCAACCAGGGATCCTATCAACGAAAAGTCCCTTGATGAAAAAGGGGGATGCAGCGGCAAAAGCCCTTGGGTTATGGTGCTGATTTTATGTGAAAAGAGACGTGACCCTAGGGGAAAAGTGGTGATGCTGTGTCGGAAAAAACACACCCAAGCAGCAGAGTGGCCGAATGGCAAAAACCCACGGGCCCCAACAAGGCCCAGATGCACCCCCCCCCTACAGGGCGTCCTTGGATTTATCATGGGGGGTTACACGAATGAGGGTAATTTGATGGTTGTGTTTGCGCAAAATCTTTAACGTAAACCCTTTGAGCGTTAACACAGAGCCCACATCGGGAATGGATCGTGTCTCATTCAAAATCAACCCAGCCAAGGTGGATGCCTCACTGTTATCCAGCGACCAGTCATACTGTCTCTGTAAATCGCGCAATGTAACCGATCCTTGGATAATATAATCCCCGTTTGTGGCCATGCGAACGCCAGGCAATGCCGCATCATGCTCATCCGTAATTTCACCCACAATTTCTTCTAAAATATCTTCCAGCGTAACCATGCCCAGCAATGATCCGTACTCATCCACCACAAAGGCTTGATGGCTGCTTTTGGCTTTGAATAATTGTAATTGATCAAACAGGGTGCTGGTATCGGGAATAAACCAAGGTTGGGTCATCATTTCAGAAATAACAACCGATTGAGCCGACTGGTGACTGGCGCGAGCCAAATGCTTGATATTCACCACACCAATAATATTATCAGGGGTGTCTCGCCACAGTGGAATGCGCGTATAGGACGCATTAAATATTTTTCGATACAGCTCGGCCGTTGGCAAATCAATGTTAAAGGATAAAATGTTTTTGCGATGCACCATCACCTCATCCACCGTGACCAAGGACAGATCCAACACGCTGCGCAACATGGCACGTTCGTGCAAGGCAATTTCCGCCCCAGTATGCAAATCAATGGCGCCACGTAAATCCTCGACCGTATAACTTTTTAATGATAAATTCACCCCTAAAAATCGTATGATATTATGGGCAAAGGCATCCATAAAACGGGTAACAGGCCTTAAAATCGTGCGTAAAAATTGAATGAATCCCGCCAGAAATAATCCCACCTGTTCTGGAAAGTAATAGGCATAAACCTTGGGCAAAACCTCTAAGCACATGGTCATGCCTGCCCCCATAACCAACGATGCCACAAACACGCCCCATTCGCTGAGAACAGAACTCATCATCTGGGAAGTCAGGGCAGCCATACCTGAAAACAGACAGGTGTGGGTTAAAATAATGGTGCTGATCAACGTATGCATATTTTCTTGTAACGACAACAGCAAAACCGCCCGCTTTTTGCCTTTTTTCGCCAATTGATTCAAACGCAGTCGCGACGCCATGGTTACGGCTGTTTCACTGGCCGATAAAATCGCAGACATCACACAAATGGTAACAATGATACAAACAGAAACAAAAGAGTTCATGGAGCTGGGTATACAGGATACAAATGTTCTTTCAGAGCAATAATGATGCGATCAACGGCTTCTTGATAAAACTCATCATCGCTTTCCACGCAAATATCGGCCATGCCATAAATGGGGTACCGGTCTTTTACCAATGCTTCTAGAACCGCCTCGGTATTTCCCTGGACCAGCTGAGGGCGTATTTTTCGCTGTACACGATTGGCCAATGTCAAAATATCCGATTTCAACCAAACCGTAATGGTTCGATCTTGCAACAGCGTGCGCGTTTTATCATGAATAAAGGCTCCTTCTCCTGTGGACAGCACATGAACGGGCTCTGTGTCCAGCAATCGGGCAATAACCTTGTTTTCCGTCGTTTTAAAGGCAGCTTCTCCCCATTGCTCGTAAATGTCAGATACGCTGCATCCACCAGCGGCTTTTTCAACAGCTTGGTCTGAGTCGCAAAAGGGTTTTCCCAACTTTCTGGCCAATCGACTGCCTATTGTGCTTTTTCCAGCGCCCATCATGCCGACAAGAGCAATGGTTTTTGGAATATAAAACGACGTAAAATTATAACTTGTCATTGCTTTTTCTCATTGTTTCCGATACAAAAGATTATACTTCAATTAGGTTACCATGCTCAACAAGATTTTCATATCCCATTGGAAAATTACCCTAATGATTTTCACGGCAGGCCTTATTGCCCTTGCCATTATTGCTGCAATGTATTGGATGCCCCCCATGGCGCGTTTGGTGGAAATGCCCCTCTCTGTGGAGCAATTAACCCAATGCCCCAAGGATAAAGTCCCATCCAATCCTGGAAAGACCATTGCTTTTTACAAAAAAGAGACACCAGTCCCACAGGCACAATCCTGATCTTTTGCCCAACGTTTTGCCCACACAGAATATAATCAACAGTACAGCTTAGGGTGTTTACTGCCTAGTCAAATGAAAGTCGCCTTTGATATATTTTATTTTTATTGACAAATCGTGAATTTTGAATCATATTAAAAGGATCGTTTTAAAAAATATAAAAGGCTGTCCCATTGTGCTTATGATCTCTGGACCAGAAGGCTCCCTAGAAGCGTCTTACCACTGTTCACCCATGGACCCCAAAGCACCTATGGTTATCTTGATGGCGCCACACCCCGAACAAGAAGGCACCATGGAGCATGCCGTCATGCAGGCCCTGTTTCGCGTTTTTGCCCGTTTGAATTTTAACATTTTACGCTTTAATTATCGCGGTTCTGGAAAGTCTCAGGGCACCTTTACAAACGGGGAAGGCGAAGTTTCCGATGCGGCCGCCTGTTTGGATTGGATGCAAAACAAAAACCCAAATCCAGCCCAATGTTGGGTTGCGGGGTTTTCTTTTGGGGCCTATATTGCCCTGCAATTGTTGATGCGTCGTCCCGAATGCCACAGTTTTGTGGCCATCAGTCCGCTGGCCAATATGTATGACTTTAACTTTCTTGCCCCATGCCCTGCGCCTGGTTTGGTGGTTCATGGGGATATGGACGAGGTCACACCAAAAGAGTCCGTTATCCGATTAACCCACCAATTATCCATGCAAAAAAGAGGCCACAAAATTGCCCTTCATCTGATTCCTGGGGCCGATCACGCCTTTGCAAGCCATCTGAAGAGTGTGGAAAATACCGTGCAAGAATACGTTCTTAGCAAGTTGTCGCCCACATTGTCACTGGAAAAAGCCTCCCCACAGGTGCAAACGGCCTTGGCTGGTTAAGGGGTCTCTCCATCAGGGCAGGGGGGCGCCTCTCTCTGGTGGTTTTTATATCAAACGTTTTGATTGTTCCATATCATTTTACAATAATCCCAACCCATTCCAGAAAACGGTTTACAGAATACCAAGCCCACATTCGCTGACAGAAACAGACGGATGTACCCTTATGCCTCGGAAATCAAAAATTTCTGTAAATGAGAGCGTAACGATGGGGTTAAACGATACCTTTTGGGCAATATCATGCGCACCATCAGGGTTTTTTTCTCTGACGAAATGGTGATACATACCGTTACGCGGGTGGTTCCCGATGGTGCTTGGCTTAACAATCCACATATAAAGGGTACTTGGTCCTCTGGCAGATTCAACACCACAGAATTTTCCCGAGTATAGACATCAATGGGATACAATTCTGTGGCCGATAAACGGATGCTTTCCGCCGCCACACGCCCTGAAATTTTTAAAGCAATGGCCGCACCAGGAACCAACATCCCCCTGTGCTGGGTCAATAATTCAGAAAACAGCGTAATCTCGTAACTGCCTGTCGGATCCGATAGGTGCAAAAAAGCATACTTTTTCCCGGTTTTACTGATTTTTTCCACCATTTCTAAAACCATGCCCATCATGGGAAAGGTTTTTTGCTCTGTAACCATGTCCTGAGTGATGCATTCGGATAACACAAAGTTTTCCGATGGATAGCCCTCTAGCGGGTGCGCCGTCAGGTAAAATCCCAGCGATTGACGCTCGTAATCCAATGCTTCGTACATGGACCAGGGCATAACGTCTTTTAATACACAGGTGTTTTCTATGGGGAACAACAGGCTGCCCGTTTCCAATGATCCACCCCCACGCAACAGGGTTTCCACGCTGGCCCACAATGCGGCCCTTTGCCCAGGGTGCACCCCATCAAAGGCCCCTGCAGCAATCAAGCTTTCCAAATTCTTTTTGTTTAGACCCAAAGGCCCCACACGCTGTATACAATCAGAAACCGACTGGAAAGGTCCATTTTGCATGCGATTTTCCACCATTTTTTCCATAACGGCTGTGCCCACACCCTTTAACGCCGACAGGCCATAGCGAATACAATCCCCCTGTTCTATGGAAAACAGGGCATGGGATGCATTAATATCTGGGGGCAAAATGTCTATGCCCATGCGCCGTGATTCACGCACAAACAAACGTAATTTATCCACATTGTGGGCATCATGGATCATCAACGCCGTCATGAATTCCACCCCATGGTTGGCCTTTAAATAGGCCGTTTGATAGGAAATCAAAGCATACGGTGTGGCGTGCGCCTTGGGAAAGGCATAGCTCGCAAATTTGGCAATTTGGTCGAATAATGTTGTGGCACGCGTGCCATCACCACCATAGGTTTTCACAACCCCATCGACAAAGGTTTTTCGCTGGTCATCCATTTCTGATTTGATCTTTTTACCCATGGCACGACGCAATAAATCGGCCCGACCCAGGCTGTAACCCGCCAATGTTCGCGCAATTTGCAATACTTGCTCTTGATAGACCATGACCCCAAAGGTTTCTTTCAAAATGTCTTCTAAACAGGCATACGGGTATGAAGCGACTTCTTTTCCATGTCGACAGGCCAAATACCGGGGAATGTCATCCATGGGGCCAGGACGATACAGCGCCACCAAAGCGATGATTTCATTAAAGTGTTCGGGCTGTAATTGCCGTAAAACATCGCTCATGCCTGCACTTTCCAACTGGAACAAGCCAACGGTTTCTGCCCGAGACAACAATTGAAAGGTAAGGGGATCATCCAAGGGAATGGCCCTCAGCACCACATCAACCTCTCGTTGCCGCAACAATTCAACGGTCGTTTGCAATACGGTTAGGGTTTTTAGCCCTAAAAAGTCGAATTTAACCAAGCCTGCGCTTTCCACATATTTCATGGAAAATTCTGTGGCGGGCAGGGCAGAGCCCTCGT
>CAXNJQ010000035.1:0-6511 GCA_964202705.1 Holosporaceae bacterium | reverse complement strand
ACCTTCTGGACGTGCCCAATGGGAAACCATTCGTGTTTCTAAAACCGTGGCCAGTACGCGTCCGTTGTCATTTTCTATGGATACCATTCCGTCTGCATTAGATCAGTTGTTAGGAAAACCCTATGGTTGGGGCGGAACGTTGGGTAATCGCGATTGTTCCAGCATGATGCAAGATTATTTCCGTATTTTTGGCTATGCATTGCCCAGAAATTCAAAGGCTCAGATGGAGGAAGGAGGGGTAATTATTGATTTATCAGGAAAGAGCCAGGCGGAAAAAGAGCGCCTGATCATAGAAAAAGGCATACCTTATCGCACCATTTTATGGGCACCAGGTCATGTGACGTTGTATGTGGGGTCAGATGAGGGCAGGGTGTTGGTGGCCCATGCAAAACTGTCTTCGGGTTTTATAAAGCATGGATACGAAGGCAGCCACATCATTGGAAAATCCCTTGTGTCTACGCTGCATTACGATCGTGATATTCCGAACGTTCAATCTGTCTTTATTGATAAATTGGCGGCCATGGTTCTGGTTAAATAATGGCGGGTGGTGGGATCGGTTTGCGATAACCTAACCCCCTCCAAACAGAGGTGGGGGCCTCACCCACCATGACGATTATGGAGGCATAGCTGCAGAAATTCAAAATGATACGGTTTAGGGGCTCTATAAAATCTTTATGTCACCGCACAAGAAATGCGCAAAATGCCGTTTTTGTTTTTGATCTTCTTCATTCTCATAAGTCCTATCTGACCTATAGAAGATAGATGCGTACCGCCACAAGGTACTGGAGACATAGTACCGATTTACTGCGGGTATATGCCGCCTCGAAGGCCAGGATGTTCGCAGGTAACTGCGATGTTGATTTCAAGCGACATTTTACTGCATAACACTGTTATTGCGAGAAAATTTGACTTTTCTTTTCTTCAAAGGGGCTGGCGTCATAAAATAGCTCGATTTTAGAGATAAGCCGATTTGTAAATTCCATGAGAACTGCTGCCCTGAATGTACCAATGGGCTCTGGAACAATCATATCGTAGGCAAACATGATCTGATTATCCGATGAAAATCTAGATCTGATCTGGATATCCTGCAATATCCCGCCGAAATTCTTTGCAGCTGAAATAACAGCGTCTTTGTCGTGCATTTCTGCGAGTGGTCCGATGAAATGCACATCGTTATACAGGTAGCCAGCCATCTTATCAAAGTCTTTTGCAAGCATGGAATTGTAATAGTTTTCGGCCACTTTTAAGTTGTTATCACTTTCAGAATGTGTTGTATTCATATCGAATTTCTATTATAGTATAAGCACACTGATAATATAATGTAAGGGCACTGATATGTCAATATCTAAAGAAGCAAATGTCACAGGCTTGTTAGGCTACAAACTAAAACAGACGCAACACAGCTTGCGCCTTCGTATGGACGAAGCTTTAAAAACCCTTGATCTGACAACGCCACAATATGCTGTTCTGGCGCAATTAGAACTAAGGCCTGGTATATCTAATGCAGCTTTAGCCCGCTCCTCATTTATTACAGCTCAAACCATGCATGGTATCGTGTCTAATTTAGAAAAAAGACACTTAGTGAAAAGAAAAAGCGATCCACAGCACGGCAGGATTTTGTGCACAGAATTAACAAAACAAGGCATGAAAGTTGTTCAGCAGGCTCATAACGTTATCAGCAAAGTCGAAGCGAGCATGACCTCTACCATTACCGAAGATAACAAGGTCCTGTTGGAGAAGTTGCTTCTGGAGTGTTTTAATAATCTGCACGCCAACAGAATGGCTCCTGATATCGAAGATCAGTGAATGCTAAATGCATTATTTGCATCATCTAAACCGACCATGTCACAGTAAAAATCTCGCTCTGCGGGTACATACGCGCATCGAAGCCCCAATAACGAACCTCGAGACCAGTTTTGCAAAAACCCAGTAAAATCAAGGGTTCTGGACATGCGTACCTTCGGGTCGGACGTTCGCATGTAACGGAGAAACGGAGAGTAAAAAGGGAGATTTTGGGGTAAAATCGGTGATTTTGCTATTCGCTAGGTACGCATGTGTCGGACGACTAAACCGCGCTAAAGCCTATGAATACTGGGGTTCTGAGGGTGGTTTTGGAATTTGAAAAATGACGCCCAAAAAGTTCGAGCGCTGTAAACTGGTGGAGAGAGAGGGATTGACTCGGATTAGTTTCAAACAAATCCTCACCCTTGCCGGGTTGCTTCGCATCTTCATCATGCCCCCAGCACGATGATCGAACCCTCTGGTTGTTTCATCCGTATCTCGGGTTCTCATCCCTGTCACAATAAAACCATGAAAATTCTGGTGGAGAGAGAGGGATTGACTCGGATTAGTTTCAAACAAATCCTCACCCTGCGGGTTGCTTCGCATCTTCATCATGCCCCCAGCACGATGATCGAACCCTCTGGTTGTTTCATCCGTATCTCGGGTTCTCATCCCTGTCACAATAAAACCATGAAAAATCTGGCGGAGAGAGAGGGATTCGAACCCTCGATACAGTTTTAAGCTGTATAACGGTTTAGCAAACCGTCGCCTTCAGCCACTCGGCCACCTCTCCAATATTCTTTTATTCTATACCATTTAAATGGGAAAAAAAAGCTATGCTTCGGAATTTTTTGTCTCTTTTTTGCATAATTTTGAAAACGGCCAAAAAGACCAAAAGGACCAAAACGAACTAGAGGGACGGTAATTCAATTTGATTTTACACCATTCGCGACACAGGTGCCGGGTTAATGCCACAGAGGGCAGAAAATCAGGATAAATACGCTCCATGGTCACAGCATCCGGAAACACTGCAGGGTTCGATCGTACTTCGGGGGCAATCATGGGGTATGATGCCGGTACCGCATTGGCGGCCTTAACGACATTGGTGCATTGCGCAATATTTTCTGGACGCAAGATAAAATTCAAGAACAGATGGGCATTTTTAGGATGTTGTGAATTATGCGGTATGGCCATCATGTCGATCCAAATCACGCTGCCTTCTTTGGGGATGATATAGCAAATATCTCTGGCTGGACTCGTATTTTCTTCTCTGGCCATTTGCACGTAGGTCGAATACCCTTGGATCAATTCGTTGCTGCCCGTAACCAAGTTTTCCACCTGTTTAGAGCCCTCAAAGGCGTGAATGTGGGGTCTGATTTTCATCATTTGATCAACAGCCTTATCCCAAAGGGCAATGTTTTGACTGTTGGGTGATAATCCCAAGTACAGTAAAGCGGCTTGCAACACATCGGTCACGGAATCCAATAAAAAGATGTGCCCTTCTTGCAGCAAATAAGACCAACGTGGATCAAAAATCAAGGCCCAGCTGTCTAGGGGGGCATCTGGGGCTCTGGCCAAGATGGCATTGCGGTCATACCCTATGCCCGTCGTGCCCCACATATAAGGAATGCCATAGATTAATTTAGGGTCGGCATCGCCCAGCTTTTCACAAATTTTTGGATCAATGTACGTGATGTTTGGAATCAGATCCTTGTTTAGGGCCAAGAATCGACCTGTGCGGATGCCACGAATAAAGACGGGCCAAGCCGGTGCCACCACCAAATCATATCGCGTATCCAATAACAGCTGAGCCTCTAGGGATTCCACGCTGTCATAAGCCGTATACACCACATGAATACCTGTTTCTTTTGTAAACTGATCAAGCAATGATTTTGGGAAATAATCGGCCCAATTGGAAATGTATAAAACCTTTTCCAATTCCCCCGAATTCCGGATATAGGATGCCACAGGGCCCTGGATTTTGTTTGTGCACGACAGGGTAGAGGTGCAAAAAATACCAAAAACCATGAACAGTATTTTTGAGTATCGTTGCATAAAAAACCCTGTGTACAAAATATCTTTTATTTCAGCATGTTGGGGCGCCAGGTGCAAGGTCTTTTTTCGTAAGCCCATCTGGGTTATAGCAATGAATCAGGGTTGCATTCTGGTCAAAACGCTCTTGGGCACAATCCAGCAATTGCGCAATTAATGCTTTGGGGGAAATTCCCTCTTTTTGCCACAGCTGAGGATACAGACTGATGGCCGTAAAACCGGGCATGGTGTTCAGTTCATTGATGAAAATGCCGTCTGGTGTTACAAAGAAATCAATGCGCGCCAAACCAGAGCACGTCATGACATGAAATGCCCGCAGTGCCATGGTGCGTACGCGTTCTTGGGTTTCGGCATCAATGGTGGTGGCTGTGACGTGGACTTGCGCTTGGTTTTCTTGGGAATCATGGTATTTGGCGTCGTATGAATACATTTTATCGGCATTATGAACAACGATTTCCCCCACACCAGAGGCCACAGCACAGGCATTGCCCAAAATGGCACATTCGACCTCGGCCCCTGTAATGGCGCACTCGATCAGAATGCGGTTGGCGTACATCAATGCATGCTTTACCGCTGTGTCATAATCTGTCTGTTGATGGACTTTGGATATACCGACCGATGACCCGGATGTGGCGGGTTTGATGACCAAAACACGGGATTTTAGATCACGACAGGCAGCAGCATAGGTTGGAATGGTGTCCGAACGTGACAGGGCCAGAAAAGGAACAACGGGCAAGCCATTGGCCAGCAAAATCTGTTTGGTCGCAATTTTATCCATGCATGCGGCTGATGCAAAAACATCGTTACCCACATAGGGCAGATCCATATAGTCCAGAAAACCTTGAATGCTGCCATCTTCGCCCCCTGTGCCGTGAATGATGGGAAAAACCATGTGAATGGGTTCGCAGATGCCTTCTCCTATCAAAGCCGTTACCCCCTGATGGCGTCGTAAATAAACAAGCGCCCCCTGGTGCCCACCGTCCAAAAAGGCCTGATAGGGGACATGAATCCATTGACGATCGTGGCGCACAATCACAATCAGAATGCGATATTCTGTTTCATCGATGTGTTTTGCAATAAAGCGGGCACTGTTTAGGGAAACATCATGTTCCACCGAAAATCCACCACACAAGAGTAAAATCGTTCCTTTGGATGGGATTGACTGGTTTGGCATAATGCAGAAGGACTATTTTCTTTACTCATAACGGTTTTGCGATGTTCTGTCTAGGTGCACAGCCCATCATTACCCATTTTATCCAGTTTTCAGGCTTTTTCCCTGAGGCAGGCGTGAAAAAAGTCTATATTTTTCATTTTTCCGTCTAGACTTTTTTGAAAAAATGCGTATCATTAATAAGTGAATACGCCCTCTTCGTCTAGAGGCCTAGGACATCGCCTTCTCAAGGCGGTAACAGGGGTTCGATTCCCCTAGAGGGTGCGTGTTTTCGTAAGTTTTTTGACCTCATTTAAAACTTATGCTTGGCAATAACCGAGAATCAGAAAACGTTCTGTTTTTTGGTTGTTTCCATAAAAAAACCTGCTGATCCCTTTTCATATCCGCTATTCTTTCATACCCATCTGTTTTTATGCTGTTTTGTTCCAGCCCATGGTCCCCAGCATGGGGTCCTGTTTTTCCTCGCGTCCGTGTGTTCCTTTCCATGGGTTCTTTTTTGTGAAATAAGAATCTACACTCTGTTTTAAAAATCGGTTAAGATGGGGAGAATAAATATAAAAAGAGACAGCTATGTCCGTCAGTCTTGAAAAGTTGGAACAATTTGTAGAGCGTTTGGAAAATTTAGATGAGCAAAAAGCAGGCATTATGGAGGATATCAGCAACACCATGGCCGAGGCCAAGGGAGAGGGCTTTGATGTCAAAATTTTGCGTCAGGTTCTGCGGGTACGTAAAATGAAGCCCGAAGAGCGTAACGAACAAGAAGAATTATTGCATCTTTATCTCAGCGCTCTGAGGGGATAGTAGGTGGTAAAGAATGATCGTCGCCCCATGCATGATGCTTATAAAAAAGCCGCCTATGTTTTTTTATCCCTGGGCGCGCACATCGCTTTGCGTCCATCCCGCCATGTTCTCAGCCGGGCATTATTGGTGGACTCTGATCACATTCTGTTGATGCGTCAATTGGGCGGTCTGACCTATAACCTGCCTGGTGGGCATGTTGATGGTGGAGAAAGCATCCAGAACGCCGTGGAACGAGAATGTTTTGAAGAATGCGGTGTTCGATTAAAGGCGGAAAAAGTATTGGGGATTGTAGAGCTGAATTATAAAAAATTTAGGTTTTTAAAAAAACAAACCCTGACTTTTGTTTGGAAAATGACCCATCTGGGGATGGATGACCAGGTCTATGGTCGTGAATATTTCGAAAAACCAGAATGGGTTCGATTGTCGGATTTGGAAAATTTGGATTTAAGACCGGCGATTTTAAAACAATGGATACCAGAGTGGATTAAAACCGATCAGATCATCTTTCACCCCACGGTTCCCGTTCATTTTTGGTAAACACCTTATAGGGAAAACATTGTGGTACATCGTCGTTTTTACTTTAATAAGATCATTCGGGATCATTTGCCCCAGATGATGGAGAAAACAGGGATTCACGTCGTGGGTCATGGCATGAACAAGGATGAATATGGGCAACGGTTAAAAGCCAAACTGGTCGAAGAAGTG
>CAXNJQ010000034.1:0-6606 GCA_964202705.1 Holosporaceae bacterium | reverse complement strand
CAGCTTGGAAGGCTGGGACTTTACCACTAAGCTACACCCGCGTTGGTGGAGGGGGTAGGATTCGAACCTACGTAGACATACGTCGTCAGATTTACAGTCTGATGCCTTTAACCACTCGGCCACCCATCCTCTATATAAAATTTTGATCAATATTCATCATAAAGTCAACCCTGGTCATATCAATAAAGAGGATTTTCTGAAAATTTTTATCTTTCGGACATGGCCTTGGATTTTGAAATCCCTGGCCCCACCCTATATCACTTCTTTTCCAAATTCATCTGGTCGAGCGGTCCATAAAAGCCCAAAGGTACCTTTTGATACTGCTCCAGATTCTCGCCTTTGTGCAAATCTAGGCGTCTACGTAATTTCTTAAAAACATCATCGTATGTTGTATGAAAAGATTTACACGCCTGACAGAGACAATCCCTCCCAATTTTTGCGCCTTTTTCTAATGTCTCGTCAACTGTACCTGGTATATATTTAATATAAAGAAGAGGGCTAGATTTTGAATGCTTCCAGTAACAAGTAGGATCCGGGTTGTTCCTTTTTAGTGCTATTATATCTTCTTCGATAGCTTTCAGCTTTTCCATTGTATCTGCTGAATCTATCTTGCCACTAAAAAGCTCCATTTCCTCAGAAAGATTCTCAAATTTACTGCTTTCCAGCATCCCCGCGATGACAAGAACGAACACATAAGGTGCATACCTCTCTGATCCAATAGTAGGGGGGTTATGATCATGTGCAGCTATCTATGTCCTCGTTTCTTCGAGCTCTACCTTCTGCTGAGGTGATATTATAGATCTGTAATAGACATCCCTTTCCCCCGACACTTTATTAACCGAGACCATTTCCTTACAGTAAATGCAACCGGTTGGATAATCACACATTGGCTCATGATCATACCATGTAGCTTTCCAATTATAAAAAATCGACTCTAACGTAGTATGCTGTTTTTTTGTCTGTTCAGCGACAATTTTGAGATCTTCCAAACCTTGCAATAATGCAGCTTTCAATAAGGCAGCTGTTTCTGGGCTCATAGTTTCCGAAGCAGTCGAATCTCCGGAATTATCGCTGCAATAGCCGCGGCCAATCAAAGCTTTGGAAATATCGTCCAAAATTTTGCGGCACTTACGTTCCATGCTGATGTCTGCCTCTTTAAGACTCTCTATTTTATTAATTTTACTTTTTATATTTTCTAACATTGGACAAAACTCGTCAAAAGATTTGTCATTTACGGTCTGTTTAGAGAAGCGCTTGATGCTACCATCCACTTTATCATTACGACTTGTCCTCAGGGCTATATACGGTCTTAATCCTGTTGTGCCGATATCCACAGTCTGCTCTACTGCCCGCACATGGTTGTGCCCTGTTGCTGTAATAATCAGGGCTGTAAATATAATGCCTAGGATATTTTTCATATATTTTTCCATATAAAACCAAAACAATCTTATCCTAAGCATATGTTAAAAGCCATAATTTTGGTTCACCCGACTGACAAAAAAGAGGGATGTTTATCGACCCAACGCCCCATCATTGCGATAATCTTTGACCACAATGCCGTCTTCTAGAACAATAACGCGATTGACCAAGGGCATTAAACGTTGATCATGGGTGACCATAATGGTTGTGGTGCCCCACAGGGATGCGGCTTCTTTGAAACAGGCCATAACCTCTGTTGCGGATGCAAAATCCAAAGATGCCGTGGGTTCATCGGCCAAAATCAAGGCTGGTTGACGAACCAAAGCCCGAGCAATGGCCACACGTTGGCGTTGACCGCCTGATAATTGGGCGGGATAAGACAGAAAATGATGACCAAGACCCAAACGTTTCAACATGGCTTTGGCCCGTTTTTCCCTGTCTTTTGGTGGGACATTATCCAGTTCCAATGCCATTTCCACATTGCTTTGGGCCGTTAATGATTTGATTAAATTGTGATTTTGAAAAATAAACCCGATGTTTTTCCGTAAATTCAGGGCTGTTTTCAGGGGGGAAAATGATTTAAACAAAGACTTTTTCTGCCCATTGGCGGCCATTAAATCCTGCCCCATGACGGTAATCTGCCCCACAGTGGCCGAACGCAACGCCCCCATCAAGGTTAACAGGGTGGTTTTTCCAGATCCCGATGGCCCGGTAATAATGATGATTTCTTTGGGATCAAAATTCAGGGTTAACCCATTTAAAATGGGCAGACTGTTGCCGTACCCATAGGACAATTCAGAAATGCTGACAACAGGCGCAACCACGAAAAGAACAGGTGCAAAACATACAATACGTTATGATACCACAGCATGTGCCCAAAAGATAACCGCACCGGTTTAACCCAAGACAATGGCCTATGTTACCCTTGCCCCAGAGGGGGTCAGAGCCGCACAAGACCAGTGGTTTCGAACATCGTGCAAAGAATTTGTGGCAATGCCTTGCCGAATATCGGCCATCAATCGATTCATAAAGGACACATTGTGTACAGAGAGCGCCGTCAACGCCAAGATTTCTTTGGCTTTTAACAGGTGATGCAAATAGGCCCGACTGTAGACCGCACAGGTGGCACAAGGGCAAGAAACATCAATGGGTTTGGGGTCTGTCCGAAAACAGGAGTTCCACAGATTGATATGGTTTTTTGGTCGCCAATCTTCTGATGCATCATCCCAATAAGCGTTGTCTATTAACGCGCCCCCATGGCGGCCCAATCGCGTAGGGGAAACGCAATCAAAGGTATCGATTCCCTTTGATACCCCTTGAAAAATGTCTTCCACCCCTCCTATACCCAACAAATGAATGGGGCGAGCATACAGGGCACCATCGCACAGTGCCATATCAATGACTTCACTCATCTGGGATTTTGTGGCGCCCAGCGATCCGCCAATGGCATGACCGAAAAAGGGCATATGGGCAATCATTTCGGCGCTGTGTTTGCGAAAATCGGGATAAATCCCGCCCTGAACAATGCCGTACAATCCTTGGTGGGGTTTTTTAAGCCTTTCAAAGGCATCCAACGATCGCTTGCCCCAACGGTGACTGAGATGCATCGAGCGTTCCGTTTGAACGCGGGTCATGTGCAATGGCGTGCACTCATCCAAAACACAAATTAAATCGGCCCCCAATTCGCATTGAACCTGAATGGATTTTTCAGGGGTCAAGTGATGACGTTTTCCATCGCGGTGCGATACAAACAGGGCACCTTCTTCGGTGACTTTTACAGGGGGAAACGACGACATGTTGCGACGCTTGCCCTTGATTTCATCGGAAACAGACCCGTGATGCAGGCTGAAAATTTGATATCCGCCTGAATCGGTAAATACGGGGCCATCCCACCCCATAAAGGTGTGAATTCCACCCAATTGTTCAATTAAATCTGATCCGGGTTGCAGCATTAAATGATAGGTGTTGCTGAGCAAAATCGGTGTGCCGGCCGCCTTGATGCTGTCAATGGATAATCCCTTTAATGTGGCGTGGGTGGCGCAAAACAAAAAGGCGGGTGTTTCCAGTACGCCGTGGGCTGTGGTGATGCGACCCGTGCGGGCTTTGCCTGATTGGGCAGTAATATGAAATATGGGGTGCACAGGGGGCATGGTCATGATTTTTTAATCAAAAATGAATACAAGATTCAGTATAACGGGTGATCAGCCCAAAGGGAAAGATCGGTCCAACAGTATCCTTACGGTATACCCCATTGCTTGGGTCCCAAGGTCTTGATCAGCACAAAAGCTGTGGATATGGCTGGTGCAAAGGGAATGGGGGTTTTTCGAAATACACAATGGTGCAGAATGCTGAGCAAACCTATGGCAACAACAAACTTTCCCACATCATCTGGGGGAATAAACAAGGCGCACGCCGACATTAATTTGATGTCTCCCCCACCAAAATACACAGGGCGCCCCAAAACATACCCCATCACGATGGGCAAAAGGGACAAAACAACGGATAGGAAAAGGGCTGAAACAGGATAAATGCACCCCCCAATACTGGCATGTACGACCGCCAAGATTACAATCGTCACAATGGCGATATTGGGAATGCGATAGGTATAATGATCGATACAGGCCGCCACAGCCAGCACCAGGTACAGGGTGGCTTGGGTAAGATCTGAAAGGATAGAAGGCGGCATGGATTGCTGGGTTTTTGTGGTTTAAGAAGGCTCTTTCTGATGGATTCTTGGGGGTTTACAGCCTGGCACAGAGGGCGGGCATTTGGATAGATCTTGGCCCCCATACCCAGCGTACAGAGGCAAGGGATGGTTAATAGGAATCATCCTCTGTTGAATCCGATGGCAAGAATGTGGATCCTTTTTTAGCGCCGTTGTTCGAACCATAAGAGGCTTGGTTCAACAGCAAGGGGCCTGATTCTGCAGGGCGCCCATGGGGCAATGGCTGGGCAGGGGTTTGCTCGGCTGTTTGGGAAAGTTCGGCTGCTGGGGCAGGGGTTTGCTCGGCTGCTTTTTTCAACTTTTTCATCGTTGCCCGCATTTTTCGAATGCCATACAGAATATGTCGAGGAAAAGGTACGGTGATGGATTTTGCCAGTTTTTGACAGTGTTCGAAATGTTTTCTAGCTTGGGGAATCTTGTTTTGACGTAAACGGATCTGAGCCATGCGCAATAATGCCGCCACACATAATTGTTGAATTTCAGAATTTGGATTGGTTTTGCAATGGTCGTAAATGCTTAAAAACAGGGCAAAGGCACTGTCCAAACGATTTTCGTGCAGATCCAACATACCCAACCAATACAGGGCGAAGGGATAGTCTTCTGCTCTGTGGTTTTTAACCAATTCAGCCAACATATGGCGGGCACGCAGCATTTCCCTTTTTTCCAATAATAATTTTGCCTGTTGCACACTGATTTCAGGCAGGATTGGCCCATTTCCTGGTGGATTTTGGCCAACAGCAGGGGTGACAAGGGCAGAAGCTGGTATGGTGCCCGCAACCCATCCAGGAGGGACAGGCATGGTGGAAAATGGTACATTTCCCGCAATTAATGCGTCAATGGACAGTATTTTTGGTTCTCTTGTCTGGTTTTGCGCCCTTTCTGTACCAGGTGATTCAGACGGGTCTTGGGTGTCATCCTGACTGTTTGAGCTGTCGAACAACTGGTCTTCCTCATCGTGGGTTTGTTCGGTCGCGCTCACAGATGCCGTTGACGGTGCAGAGACGGATTGTTTTACTCGCACTCTGTTTTCTAATCGGGCAATCTTTTCATAAACCTGGGCGAGCTCTGTTCTTAAGGCATGAAATTCTTGATCCAAAGAAGGGTTTGCACAATGGGTTGTTAGGGGAAAAAAGGCTAAAAAAACAAAGCCAGCCAAGGGTTTTTTTAAACCCACGGCCGATATTTTGAACGAATGAAAGGGAGAAAAATCCATGACTGAATCACAGCTGTCGATATTCTGTTATATCAGCATAAAATTCACAGGGATTCCAGTCATTTTTTACAAACAACCTTGTTTTTATGATGGATCTTTAAGGTCAGAGCAGTTAGAGTGGTTTGATAATATACTTTTGGTCAAAATTCCATATGTCAAACATTCAGACGAATTCTTTTTCTAATACGTCTTCCTCTGTAACAGGTCACGATTTTCTTAATACATTGAGGGCTGAAAACAAGGTTCCTCGGCATAAAAAAGAGGCCCAAGATCCCAGTTTTGGGGGTGCTCGCATCATTGCCATGGGCGTGGGGGAAACGTTAAAAGATTTGTCGTCCATGATTCATTCGGGCGAATCGGTGTCGTGGATTAATGCGGATTCACCAGACGGCCTAGACATCATACGGCACAGTATGGCGCACGTGTTGGCCCAAGCGGTGCAAGAATTATTTCCTGGCACTCAAGTCACCATTGGTCCCGTCATTGAAAATGGTTTTTATTACGATTTTTATCGATCTGAACCCTTTTGTTTGGACGATTTGGCAACAATACAGGAACGCATGAAAGACATTGTGGATCGGAATTTGCCAGTGCAACGCCATGTGTGGTCTAGAGATCAGGCCATAGCGTTTTTCGAAAATTTAGGTGAAACGTTCAAGGTTAAAATCATAGAAAGCATTCCAGCAGATCAGGTGCTTAGTGTTTATCAGCAAGGGGATTTTTACGATTTATGTCGGGGACCGCATGTGGCGTCTACGGGGGTTTTGGGCCATCATTTTGCACTGACTAAATTATCTGGTTCCTATTGGAGGGGCGATCAAAAGGCTGAATCCTTACAGCGTATTTATGGAACAGCATGGGCGAGTAGCGCCGATTTAAAGGCATACCAAGATCGTTTGGCCGAGGCTGAAAAGCGCGATCACCGTAAATTGGGTGCCGCAATGGAGCTGTTTCATTTCCAAGAAGAGGCCCCAGGATCGATTTTTTGGCACCCCAAAGGATGGTCCATTTATCAAAATTTGAAAAGCTATATGCGTAATGTATTGACGCACGCAGGATATCAAGAGGTCAATACGCCCCAATTGGTGTCCAAAACCCTGTGGGAGGCATCTGGCCACTGGCAGAAATTTCGAGAGCATATGTATGCCGTGCATCAAGACGAGGCAACCTATGCCATGAAGCCCATGAATTGTCCGTGTCATGTGCAAATTTTTAACCACAGTTTAAAAAGTTATCGCGATTTGCCCTA
>CAXNJQ010000033.1:0-6702 GCA_964202705.1 Holosporaceae bacterium | reverse complement strand
AATCTTTTCCGTGCTGTAAATGGCATCCGTATCCCCAAAAATGTAATACCAGCGTTTTTCCTTGCTGCTGATTACAGAATACAACGATGATCCGGATATTCTTCTGTTGCCCTTGAATACGACCTTGGTAATGGCGGCTTTTCGCCCTTCTTTAATTTTGAAAATCAAAACAAGACGGTTGCTGCTCTCTTTGACCACTTGGGTGACCACAGATGCTGCATACAGGCCTTTCATTTTATAGATTTCGCGAATCATGTTTTCGGTATTTCTGACTTCGGCCATGGACAGCACTTGTCTTGGTCGTATGGTCATCATTTTATTTAATTCTTGATCGGATACCTCTGTATTGCCCTCGAACACAATGCTGCTGATGGATGGATTTTCCGATACGGTAATCAGCAAATTTGATCCAGACATGGTGACGGAAACCTGCTGGAAAAATCCAGTCTTTACCAACTCTCTTGTGATATTGTCCATATCTTTTTGCGTATAATCCCCATCCAATTTAAATTGAACGCGATCCAAAATGGCTTGTTTTTGGATACGAAAATTCCCACGCACCTCTATGTTTTTAACCGCACTGATGGAATCACCCTCCGTAATGGCATAGGGGTCATCCAGGGATGGTGTGCCTTGGATCTGTGCACTGGTGATGATGCATACCGAGGAAAAAACAGCTAATCTATTTTTGGAAAACAGAGACATCAAAAAAATGCGTGAATATTTGATTAATAGACTAACTGACCTGGGCCCGAAAGCAAAGGGGTCAAGGTCGGTTTTTATACCTATAGCCTAGAAAAATCATTGATTTTTTGCCAGGATTTTTTGATTTTCTTCTGAAAGATTTTCCAGAAAAAGTTGCCCATTACCTTAAGACTGGGGGAAAAGGAATTTTGAATGAGGATGAAAAGGTCCATTTGGGTTTGGAAAAAACCGCACAATGGCGTATCCTGGTACAGAGTTCTTTGATCAGTATGTTTTATGCGTCCAGCAGTTATGCGTCCAGCAGTAATTAATGCCGTATCCTCTTTTTTGGAAAAAGTTGCCAAAGGGTTGATTCGAGATTTTGGAGAAATTGGTAATTTACAATCGTCGAGAGAAGGCACCAGCCTATTTGTCGATGTGGCCGTCAAACGCACCGAGGCCCTGATTCATGATGCGTTACATCGACTGTATCCCACGGCTAATTTGTTGATGCCTCTGTCTGGATTGATGGAATATGGCGGTCAAAATGCACCGGTTTGGATCGTTAATGCGCTGGATGGTCAACGTAACTTTTCCCATGGATTGCCACATTTTGCCATGTCTTTGGCCTTAAAAGAGGCCAACCAGTTGGTGGCCGCCGTGGTGTATGATCCTTTGCGTTACGAAACATTTTGGGCTTGCCGCGGGGGTGGTGCATTTTTAAACCAAACACGGTTGCGCGTATCTGGTCGGACACAAAGCAATCAAGCATTGATTTCTACCCGGGTGCCCAGAGGGAAAAAAGCGGCGCTGGCGGCACCATTGATGCAATCCTTGTCCACCCACGGTGCGGGCGTACAGTCCTGGGGCGTGGCATCCTTGGACTTGGCCTATGTGGCCAGTGGTCGTTATGAAGGGTTTTTTGACTATGATACGGTTCCCCATGACATTGCTGCAGGTATTTTATTGGTCAAAGAGGCGGGTGGCATGGTCAGTACACCCGATGGTCGTTTGCCTTCTCTGGAATGTGACGATCTCATCGCAGGAAACCCCACCACTCATGGATTGTTGAAACTGTTGTTTCCCAGCCCTGCAGCCAAAAAACAAGAAGCCACGCCCTCCGAACAATCATCCCATGGGTCATGATGTTGCCCATGGTGACGGGGTTTTGCCCATGCATCCCTGGTGGCAGAAACACTCTGATCATGCAGGATCGTGGTGTGTGCCGCTTTATGGCGATTCATCTCAATCAGCCCCATCGTGTGTAAAAACATCCCTTGCAAGAAGGGAATCCTTGACCAATTCAGGTTTCAGGCCAGAGCCCTCGTCATACAGGGGCTCTTTGCGTATGGCCAACTCTTTTTTAGCGTTACGGTACAGCACATAGGCACTTTTATCACGGTATAACACCAACAAACGTCTTGGATTGTCTCTGTCAATGAACTTTTTTTCATCAGATGGAGCATATTTAGAGGACGTCTGTTTTTCCACATTTAAAATCTGATGGTTTTTCACATCCACAATCTCATGATTAGGACCCATATAAAATAACGCTATTTTGGAAAAATCAATGGGGGAAATTGCCCTTCCTTTAGAATCAAGCAGGCCATAGGTTCCGCCAAATTCATACTCCATCCCGTGGATCAAAACCGCCTGTTGTCCGTGCCCAGCAATCCAAGGGGTTTGTCCAGATCGCATCCAAAGAAGGGTATACTTTGGGGGTATAATGATTTTTCCCGAAAGATGCATTAAACCCACTTTTCCATTTTTTGTAATGCGCACATAGCCCTCTGTCGTGGGATAATCTGGACCATTATCCGTTCCATAGGCATCGGCGATTTTTTTACCCTTTTTATTGATATAGAACCAACCCAATGTTCCATGAAATACGGGATAGGGGCGGTTGTCCATGCGTTCTTTTCTAGAACCTTTTTTTCTAATCCGGACTGCGCTAATACCCCATTTATTAAAGTCCCATGCCTCATCATAGATGGCGGGTAGAACGATTTTTCCCGACCAAGTCTTAAAGCCTTTCTTTTGACCATTGCCCTTAATAGGTGTGTAATTATTGCCTCTAAATATAACCAGATCCGGATTGGGGTCTGTAAAATGATTACTAGATGGCTCTTGCGTGCTATTGGTGTGCTCCTCAATGACAAGGGGATGGGTTGCCGCCACATGACAGGCATACAGGGCCATGCCTAGTAGGCATTTTAACAAAATCATTATATTCTCTTTTTTGCACAAAATCGCTGCATAATGTTACCATTATTGCTATTTATATTTTAATTTGAATACGTTAAAAGATTGTTATGCCCCATCATTTCGTGTAAGAAGAACAGACCTTGCAAGCAGGGCTGGCGCAAGAACATCATTTAGCATACAGGCTTTTATTGACCAATTCACCTTTCGGGCCAGAGTCCAGGTCATACAGGGATTCGCGTCGTATGCCCAACTCTTTTTTGGCGTTAAGGTATAGCACATAGGCTTTTTTGCCTTGGTACAGAACCACCAGTCTCCTGTATTTGTGTAAGTCCTCTACATCTTTTATGATCTTGTCATCAGAATCCAGATGAAATTCAGCTATTCCTGAAAATTTGGCAGGAGCGATTTCTTTTCCGTTGTTGTCAACCAGCCCATAGGTTCCACCAAATTCGCTGTCAGAACAGGCGCAACAGCCACCGCGGCGGACCTTTTGTCCCTGACCTGACTCCCACAAGCGCAGGCCGTTTTTCTGGTAACGGTGCTGAATATACAGGGTGGTGTATTGGGGTACAGCAAGAATTTTCCCGGAAATATGCATTAAACCCACTTTTCCATTTTTGATGATGCGTACAATCCCATCCCGGGTGGGATAATCCCAACCATTATCGAGTTCATAGGCATCGGCGATTTTTTCACCCTTTTCATTGATGTAAAAACACCCAACCGGGTTGTCCGGCACAACATCGTCAATTTGACCCTTGGCATAGGGTTTATGCTTTCCTGTTATAGGCTTCTCGCAGGCAACGGGGGCAATGCCATAATCGTTGAATGGACTGGCCCACTTGTATATGGCGGGTAAAACAATTTTTCCAGATCGATCCTTGTACCCATTTTTGTTCCAGGCCTCCTCAAAAGGAATCAATTTTGGATTTTTTGCCACAAAGGGGGGCTTTTTCGTAAAGTCTCCTTCGTATTCATCGCTGTCATGTACAAGCGGAGGGAATATCACCAATGGTGGTTTACTCTGACCAAAAACAGGAAAACATGCCAGGATTGTTCCTGCAAGGCCCATAAAAAGGGAATGAAAAAGCACGAGGCTGTCTGCTTTGGAATCAATGATACGATGATACATCCCATGTGTATGAATTGGGTTAATGACGAAATAGGGCATTGTTCGTGCAATGACGGTTTTAACCATAGGTTGATTTTACCCCATTCGTGATAAAACGTGCGCCTTTACCTGTTATTCCTTCAGAAAATAGTACAATTTTAATAATTGGGTTAGGCGCTGTTGCACCATATTCAAACGAACCTGATGGGCAATGATTGCACCAGAATCAGGATTTTTTGGATTTTTATACATTTCTCCATACAAAAAACCCAAGGCATTTGAAAAAGCAAGAAAACGCATTTGAACGGTGTGCAAGGCAGAAACAGATCCGATCCATGGCTTTGTGCTCTTTTTTCTGGCATCAAGAATATTTTTGAATAGTTGATGCATTGCTTTTTCGGCTTCAGACAGTTTTTGTTTGATAAACTGGTGGCGCTGAACTGGATTTACAATCTTTTTCTGTTCGGGGGTATAAAAAGGCCATTCTGTGTCATCTTGCCCACGGGATTGATTGTGAAGTGGTTCTATTTTTTGACAAAAATCATCATAAAATGACAGGATTTGTTTGGTAAATTCCTCTGGAAATTCGCCCTCCCCTAAACCAGCTGTGTTTTCTGCACACGCTTGACCCTTGAAAAATACCAGGGCTGTTTGATAGGCTTTTTGGCACAAGGGGTATACATTGGATGGCAGATATCGGATTTGATCCAGAATGTTTTGGGTTATGGTTTTGCATAGAGCAACTTGGCGTTTGGAGTCTATGGCCGGTGCAATCCAGCGCGCCCCAAAAACAGGCATCAAGTATTGGTCTGGAAAAAAGGGCATGATGGTGTTTGATTTCCACGCCTTATAATGCTTGGTTATGACGTTTATGGCTTCTTTGTGATATGATTCCCATGATTCAATACCCATCGTGTTGGTAAGAGGAATGATGAAAAATCGAAATACCAGTTGAAAAATTAATTTTGGATCACGAATACCCAAATCATTGGAAACGGATGCCCGTTCCGCCATATAGGCACATGCCGCGTACATCTTTTCTGGGGGAACAGACGTAAATTGGCCATCAAGAGGACCAGAATAGAGCATGCCTGCATGAAACGGACTGTCAAAGGAAAATCCATCCGCCACAGCCGATACATCCAGATTGCCTGCCTGGCTGGCCATATCCAAAATGGGGATCAGGTACAAGATGGGGGTGATTTTATGATGCTTTACAATATCTGGGTTGCTTTTCAGGGCTGCTTTATAGATGTTTATGGCTGAAACCACATCAAAATATCCAGTTGTTTGTTTTAAAACCAGTGCATCCAGAACGTGACGCAGTGCCTCTGGATCACCAGACTTGGCCTTTTCCAGTTCGGCTTTTTCCATTGGATTTTCGTTCCTGTTTTCCCATTCATTTTTATCATTTTTGTCTGTTAAAAGTGCCAAACCAGGGTCAGTGGAATGCACACAATGGGTAAAGAAAAGGCTGCTGATAAGGATGCAAAGGTACGGTGTGGGTTCCTGCCTACGCAGGAAAGACATAAGAGAAGCCAGGCAAGACATAATAGAAGTCAGGAAAGACATAAGAGAAGCCAGGAAAGACATGATGGGTTATGGTCATCCCTCGCGAAGGGGATCCGGTGGCGGGGATTAGGATCCGGGGATTAAAAGGCATTATAGATCGAAAACCATGATTATTGGGTAAATATCACAGCTTCAGATTTGGATTCTGATGGGATATGAATGGCGGTATGGGCATAATAAAACGCGGGTCAAGAAGAGCGGGTCAAGAAGAGCGGGTAGAGGGAATCGAACCCTCGTCTGAAGCTTGGGAAGCTCCTGCTCTGCCACTGAGCTATACCCGCATTGTGGAATGATTTTAATTCCAAAGTTCACCTGAATATTTTATCAGTAACGTGTACACAATTCAATGGGGAAATGTTGTTGTTTTTGTGCCAGAAAAATGCCAGGACAACCCGGCAATGGCCAAAAAGAGGAAAACCAAATACACAGGCATGGGTAAAAACAAAAAGGACAGGGTCCCTTGGTAACATGTGGCGCTGGGCAAGGCCATAAACTGTTCAAAGGTTCCTGCTTTGGGCAGCATGCAAAATGCGGGCAATGCAACCAAATGAAATTGAATGGCGCTGTGGTACAGTGCGGTTAAAAAGCCCATAGCGCTGGCTCCTATAACGGCCCAAGACAGAATGTGCGTGGTGACAGGTTTGACAAGATGTTCCCATTTCTTGGCCACCAGATACAAAAAAGCCAGCCCGCCCACGGTTAGGAATATAAAGCGTTCAACATGGCACAATCGACAGGCCGGAAATTTCCCAAAAACTTCCAGCATTTCTGCGCTTGCCCAGGCCAAAAATCCCATAGCACACACACTGGCCCACCAAAAACGCGACACAGTCTGGTATATTTTCTGCTGCATTTTTGGGGACAAGATACGTGATACCACAGCGTTTAAAAACATGATGAATCAGCGGGCAATAGTTCTCTATTTTAAGTATACCCTATTTACGCCATTTACACATGGTTTTGCTCCTGGCTATGCCTCCATTTTCTCTGTCGAATCAATAGGGCGTTATCCTGAACAATATTCATCGCAAGGTGTTTGACACTCTTCGGATTCGGATTGTTCCGTTTTTTTGTTCCGTTTTTTTATTGATTTTTACCCTAATTCTTTTTTGATTTTTCATGCCGTAAAA
>CAXNJQ010000032.1:0-6816 GCA_964202705.1 Holosporaceae bacterium | reverse complement strand
ATCAGCTATACCCCCATTATGCACATGAAGGTTCAAAAATTGACCCTGTCGTGCAAAGAATCGGAATCCAGCGGCCCCTGGATTTTAGAATTACGAGAAGTCTAAACCAGGAGACGGTGTTAACACAGAGTCGCAAAAACAATATCCCATACAGATTCATGCCATAGAGGCTGTTTTTTTCGATGCACGATCCAATTTAAACTCATGATGCACCAGATACAACGTGCAGGGAATAATGATGATGATGCCCGTAATATCGGAAAGCGTAGGCCATTTATGAAAAACCAACACGCTGAGAATAGAGGAAAAAATGAACTCACTGTACCGTAATGGTTGTAATGCGGAAACCTCGCAATAGGACAGGGATTTTAAAATGCAACCCAACAAACAGTTGCCCCCTAAACCCAACAGGGCCAATAAACCCAATTCCGGCATGGATGGTGTTTTCCAGTAATACAGGGCAAAGGGCAATGTCCACAAGGTCGTCCACAGGGCAGAGTAAAACATCAGCGGTTGGATGCGTTCGTTTAAAATCAGCAAACGTTTGTTCACAATGTCCAGAATGGCAAACAACAGCGTGGCCAAAATGGCCAGACCCGCCATCATATTAACGCTGCCTGTCAATGTAAATTGGGCACTGACCATAATGCCGATAAAACCCACCCCTGTGGCCAAAAGGCGTTGCCAACCCAAACGTTCTTTTAAAAAAATACCGGCCAATAGGGTGATGAAAATGGGCGTTGTAAAACCGATGGTGGTCACCATGGGTAAGGGCAATAAAATGACACCACAACACCAGGGAACCATGGCCAGAGCAAACAATCCGCCACGCAATCCGTGCACCCAAAAATGCTTGGTGGTGTATTTTTTGGGATTGATGATGATAAAGGGAACAAAGAATAATGCCGTGAATAAAAATCGAAAAAATAAGACGTTAATGCCCGGTAAGTCTGTGCCCGATAATTTACAGGCCAAATCATTCAGTGCGCCGATTAGACAGGCTGTAATGCTCCATAAAACGCCTAATTGATAACGATTGGACATAAAAAAAGAATGATATAAAAAAATAATTATACCTGTTTATTGCCAAAGAGTAAATTTTTTAAAAACAGCCTGTTGTATTCGTAAACAAGGTAAAACCCATCTGGAGGACACAAAAATGATTCAATTTTTTTGGGATACATCGGATAAAACCCATCTGGAACCCCTGATCAGTGCCGTGCTGAACCATGCAGAGGGCAAGCCAGCAACCTTGACCATCACCGTGACAGAGGACCATATGCCCATGGCACAACGATGGCGTGGACAGTGGGGAAGGTTGATGTATGTGCAACCCCAGGATGCAAAATCCAATGATTCTGCCCCAGATTCTAGGCCAAAGGGGCCAACCACCACTCATCTGCTGTTTTATGGAAAAACCGTTGGCTTTACAGAAAAACATGGACAAATTGACATTCATTTGATTTCTGAAAAGGCCCCCTTTAAAACCCAATGGCCAGATGTACTGAACGAAATCAAGGCCAAGAACCAGCATCACGAATTGTGGTCAGAGGCAGACCCCGAAATCATGCTGTCATCTGTACCGTACGCCTGGTACTGGGATCGCTGTACAGGGCAATTAGGCATCAGTCACGCCTTTCAGGGCCATAAAACCTGGGATTTATCCGATCAGTATGACCCCAAACATTATGTGGTTCAAAAAAACGAGCCCCTGTCCCAGATCAATGTTCAAATATCCGCCCTGTGGGATCAATCCATTCTGGATTATGTGGATGTGGCCCCAGAAATTGCCAAACAATTTCGTAACGGGGTGATTGGAACATTAACCGATCGTGCCCTGGAATCGGCTTGGCCAGAAACAGGTCGTTTTTTTCCATCGGGATATTTTGTCGCCCACAGCACCCTCGTCAAAAAGCCATCCAGCGCCCGACATCCTGACGCCATTGTCTTTTCTCCTCTGGCCCCACAGGCTGAACATGCTGGATCAGCCCAAAACTGGATTGCAGAAACCAGTTTTTATGATGCGAAATTGGTCATGGGGTATTTTTATCGTCAAAAACGTAAAGAACAGGTGCAGTATGTCTTAAAAGCAGATTTGCCAAACAATCAACATGGTCGAACACAAGATTTGGACATCACGCTGCCCCCATTTATTCGATACGATGATCTGCCTTTGTGGAATCCTGTTATGACTTATGAACAGGGAGAAGAGGTACAACACCAAGGACGGGTGTATGCTTTTCATGGGGATCAGGGCCAAAACATGGATCAAGACATGGGCCAAGATATGGGCCAATACAAACGTTTGGCCCGTAACGGTTTTGATCCGTCAGATCAGTATTGGCAAGAAATTCCAGAAAAAACGAAATGGTTGCTGCCGGCCATATCGGATTCATTTTTTAACCAGACTCTGGGGAAAGAATTATTCCAATATACCTTGCATCGGGCCAAAACAGCCTTGATTTGGGGCACACGCTGTATGGAAATACAGCTTAGAGGTACCGTAAAGGATTTTCACACCATCACCTTGAATGATTGTTTTTCATTGGATGAAAACCACGATTCGCGTAAAAAGATCACCGGAAAAGTGGTGGATTACACCCTGAATATGAATGGTCTGCACAATCAAGCATACGTTCAGATCAAAGGTGCATTTTTTATGCCTTTTGATGACGCGCTCGCGCCTGCCCTTGATGAGGAAAAGACCGTTTCTATTGATGGGCTGCGGTGTCTTTGGCCCGAAAAAGATCCTCCTGCAGACATTCTTTCCCAAAAACTGAAGGACAAAGTGTGCAAAAAAATCGATATTTCTAACCCCATAGAAGAGCAATTACAGCATTTAGAAACCTTGAAAGAAAGAATGTGGACCGATGATTGGGATGCCAACAGTGTGCACGCCAAAGAAACGCGCATTCGTTTGCATTTTCACAGTTTACGTACCAGCCAATGCCTGGAACACACCATCCCCGTAGAGATATTAACGCCTTATCGACCTGAACAAGACCAATAGAATGATGCATAAAAATACAATCCGCCCCTAATGATTGGAACAAAACCATGAAAAAAAACCCATCCAGCATCCGATTGCGCCAGAAAAGATCATTCCCCATGTATGGCATTGCCCCTAATATGACACAATACAATCCAGTGGGCGATGCAGATTTGCACATACAGGGCCTGGGGCAGCCCTTAATTTTCAAAGATATTGCCTCTGTTTTTCCAGAAAAATTCATCTTTGACCTGACCTTGTCTGTGGCCATGGTGCAGCACAACACCACGGTGCTGGTTTCTCCACATCAGAACGATGGGGAAAAAGATCCAAACATTATTGAAAATGTTTACGCAAAGCAACCCGCCGTTCAGTCCATATCATGGTCAAAACCCTTTAATGTCCACTGCATACATCAAGGCGCCATGCGTCCCAATGATCCATCCTGGACCATCACCTTGCCCTGTGACACCTATGCGTTTAATACGCTGGGGGAGGGCGAAACAAACGTGATGGAAAACGATTACGGCCCCTATGGAGGCTATTGGGATACAAACACGAACATGGATAAGATTACGCGTGTTGAGGCACGGTTTTCTTGGGATTCTGACGATATTGATCCAAGAGAACAAGAAACATTTGGTCAGGAGGTCCAGCGTGGAGGCATCCACATGGTGCTCTTGAAAACGCAGACCAGTCTATTGACCTTTGGGGCGTACAAAATGCAGACCCAGCAGTCCCAGCAAAGCAATGGTTTAAATGATTACGCTACACATTATACTCAAAATTACAAATCCATGTATTACGAAATGCTGGATCAAAACACCATGCGTGTGCATTTTGCCAAAAACAACCCAGCATAACCCATTTTGATGGTTTAATTTTTTCCATTTCACACAGAAAATAATACTTTTTTTGAAACAGGAGTATGCCCATTATGTCTGATCATTCCCATACCGAAAGCCCTGTTCTGCCTGAACCCGTATGTAGGGTTTTTCAAGAAAACCTATACCGGTATTATCCAAATTATCGTGGAAAATTGACCAACGAGCAGTGGCATCAACTGCACCAATTGGCCAAAACCATTACATCCAAAACAGACGGTGCCGCCATATGGCAAGCAATCGAGTCCAATCCTTTGATGTTTATGTATTTTCGGTATCAAACAGACCTTATTCAGCAGGTACCAAGAAAAACCCGATCCAGAGGTGTGCTGTTCAATGTCATCATTTTTATTATGGGGGCGGTGTGGTCTTGGGGGGTCAATGAAATCGATCCGACGCTGGTGTATCTGGGGTCTTTTTTGGCCGCATTTTTGGGGCCGATGGCACAAAAAGGCCTGGAAAAAATCAAGGATCATAAGCATTTAAAGGCCCAATCCCCCCTGAAAAATCCGGAAAATAAAGATCAAAAAGGAGAATAATGCGATGATGTCCAAAAAATCGAAAAAAGACAGCAGTGGCCCATGGACGAAGGCAAAAAAGTCGCCCAAAGTCCCCAAGAAATCCGTCACAGCATCAGAATCAACCACAGATCCCATGGGGCAATGGATTCGAGATTTAGAGATTATTTTTGAAAAAGCCATGCAGGAAGAAAAACTCAACATCGCCCTAAAGGCAAAAGAGTTGTTGGCACGGAACAAAGGATGGATTGCAGGGGGAGTCGCATCAACTCCCCTGTCTATTAAAAGCATAGATCAGTGGACTTTGCAAGAGATTAATTCGTTGATTGCACAATTAGATGCCTATGGTGGTTCTGGTGGCGCCCTTGATGGCGATTCTGGGTCCGATTCGGATGGTGGTTCTGGGCGGGGTAATGATGGCGATCCGGATGGTGATTTGGATGGTGATTTGGATGGTGATCCTGATACGACACCATAACAGCAAACAGCAGGCCCCAACCCCATTGACAGCACACTGGGACCATTGACAGCAAAGGCAAGAGCCATCAGGGTTGACGTCTGCCCCATTGTGGGAAAGGATAAAGAAAGTAGTTTTGTTTTCTCATCCTGATGACCATTTTCCACAGCACCCTGATGCAGACCCTTTACCAGCGCGGGTTTATTCATCAAACAACGCCCATAGAGGCGCTGGATGAGGCCCTGAATGCGGGCCCCATGACGGTTTATTATGGATGCGATGCCACGGCGTCCAGTTTGCATGTGGGTAATTTGCTGGGGTTAATGGTGATGCGCATGATCCAAGATATGGGCCATCGTGCGGTGCTGTTGGTGGGTGGAGGAACCACAAAAATCGGTGATCCATCAGGAAGAAGCACCACACGAAAATTGTTAACCGAGGCCGAAATTAATGCCAATATTGCCGGAATTTTGTCCTGTTATCATCGTGTTTTGAATCCCAATGCCATGGTGGTGGTCAATAATGCCGATTGGTTGGATTCCTTGGGGTATACGTCCTTTTTAAGGGAAATCGGTGTGCATTTTTCCGTCAATCGTCTGTTGACCTTTGACAGCGTAAAAAACCGATTACAGCGGGAAGAATCCCTCAGTTTTATCGAATTCAATTACATATTGATGCAATCGTACGATTATTGGAAATTGTATAAAAATCATGGGTGTGCTCTGCAAATTGGTGGAGGCGATCAGTGGGGCAATATGGTCAGCGGTGTGGATTTGATTCGTCGTTTAGAGGGCGTACAGGTCCATGCCTTAACCTGGCCACTGTTGGAAACCAGCACCGGGGCAAAAATGGGTAAAACAGCCCAAGGCGCCGTATGGTTGGATCCAGCATTATGCAGTGCCCATGATTATTGGCAATTTTGGCGCAATGTGGATGATGGCGATGTGGTGCGTTTTTTGAAACTGTTTACCTTTTTACCCCTTGATGCCATTAAACCTTTTGAATCCATGTCGGGATCGGCCTTGAATGAGGCAAAAATTCTGTTGGCCCATCAGGCCACGGCCATTATTCACGGTTCTGATGCCGTGCACGCATTGACATCGTCTGATCAGGGGGCCTATCCCCAGTACGTACTGACTGCCCAAGATCAAGATCAGGGCATTTTGGTATACAAAATATTGCTGTCCTTGGGTTGGGTCAGTTCTGGTCGAGAAGGGCGACAGAAAATGACAGAAGGTGCGGTAAAAATCGATGGCGTCAAAATATCCGATCCCATGGCCACATTCACCTGTACGGGCAACGCATCATCGTGGCGCATCACGTGTGGGGGTAAAAAAATCGCCCTTTTGGTCCTGGCTTAGGACCATTGGGGCATCGGACAGGTTGTGGGGTTATTCCTTTTTTATTGATTATATGGATATAGAGCTTTTTAATCAATAAATCAATTTTAATTAATAAAACCGTCGTTAGATTTATTATAATTGATTTTGGTTATTTTGATCATATCCTCCTCGGTCAATCCTGTAATGATTTTCATGATGGCCTCATCGCTTGGTTCTGTACGATATGCTAATTTTCCAGAATAATCCTGATAGCCTTGTTTGTACAAAAACTTGCTTATGGTTTTATCCTCAAAATCATTATTGAAATGATCTGTCAAACTTTGTTCTTTTGGATTTGTAATTTGCGAGGCGTTTACAAAACCAAATATTGTATTGCCCTTTTATTTGTATAATCTATATATTTCTCCCTCATCCAAATCACTCACAACAGGGGGGTATCCGTTAAAAGATGTTCCTTTTAAATGCTCTCCCAGCTGTTTATTGTAATGTTTTGCGTTGCTGCCTACAGTGCAACATAGTAGAATTGCTGAACGTTCTTGGTATTTAAAATTTTCTCCGTTATGGAGCATATCTAGAATACGTTGCATATTTTCAACTGTAACAAAAAAGCACGCTGTATTATTCT
>CAXNJQ010000031.1:0-7141 GCA_964202705.1 Holosporaceae bacterium | reverse complement strand
CAGGTTTTACCCGCCATTGCAGAGGCATTGTCCGTTCATCATGCCCATTTGGGCACAGAATTAAACAATCTTTTCTATGCCTTTCAAGCCCACACGCCGCTGTTAGAACGCTTGCACCATTCGCTGATGAAGGAATTACCCGCCCAATTGCGTGATGGCATGGTGTTTGCAGAGGGATATGATGCCGTATTGGATCAGGCGCGAGAAAACCAAGGGGAATGTCAAGACATTTTACAAGAATTGCAAAATCGATATATCGCAGAAACAGGCATCACCCATTTACGCATCAAGCGCAACGCCATTATTGGATATTATATCGAGATTCCTCCGGCAGCGGCTGGAAAAATGCCCTTTCACTTTATTTTAAAACAAACCTTGGTATCCAGTTGCCGATACACCACACCCGAATTATTGGCCATGGAACACCGTCGGGCCAGCAGTACAGATGCGGCGTACGCCAGAGAATGTCAATTGTTCGAAGAAATTATCGTTCTGTTGTGCCAATCGGCCGATGGGTTACGGGAAACATTGAATGCCATTGCCGTTTATGACGTGTCTTGCGCATTGGCAGAGTTGGCCGAAAATCATGGCTATACCTGTCCTATGCTGGATTATTCCACCACCTTTGAAATCGCTGACGGACGGCACGCGGTGGTGGAACGCGTTTTGAATAATGCCTTTGTGCCCAATGATTGTGCGTTATATCCCCAACGCCCCATTTGGATTTTAACGGGGCCCAATATGGCTGGAAAAAGTACATTTTTGCGACAAAATGCATTAATTGCCCTGTTGGCCCATATGGGCAGTTTTGTTCCAGCAACCAGAGCACACATCGGCATCATTGATCGAATTTTCAGCCGGGTTGGTGCATCGGATGATTTGGCCAGAGGGCATTCGACTTTTATGGTGGAAATGATCGAAACGGCGACCATTTTAAACAAAGCAACAACCCAGAGTTTTGTCATTTTGGATGAAGTGGGCAGGGGTACATCCACCCATGATGGGTTGGCGCTGGCTTGGGCATGCATTGAATATTTGGATCAAAATTTACCCTGTCGCACCTTTTTTGCCACCCATTACCACGAGTTATCGGCCTTGCAGCACATGGAAAAACTGGGTTTTTATACCATGGAAATCAAGGAATGGGAGCGCAAAGTGGTATTTTTTCATAAAATCAAACAGGGGGTGGCCGATCGATCCTATGGTCTAAATGTGGCACGTTTGGCGGGCATTCCAGAGGCCATCATTCATCGTGCAGAGGCCATTTTAAGCACCCTTCAGCCCTTGCCAGTCATTCCTTGCCGCCCAGGCATTGTCCAAAAAAGTATCCTGCCCCCCATTTGCATAAATGGAATAAACCTTTAGAATGGTTCGAAGTGTCATGATTTTTTATTATCGAGATCCTTTGTGAAATTACTTGTCGTCGAAGCCCCAGGAAAAGTTAAAACCATATCACAATATGTCGGGCCAGATTATAAGGTTTTGGCAACTTGGGGTCATGTGCGCAGTTTGCCCAGTAAAACCGGATCTGTACGACCCGATGAAGACTTTGCTCTGACATGGGAGATGACGGAAAAAGCAGAAAAATCTGTGGGCGCCATTGTCAAGGCCTTGGAAAAAGCCGACACATTAATTCTGGCCACGGACTTGGATCGAGAGGGCGAAGCCATTTCCTGGCACCTATTAGAGCATTTAAAAGAGATCAAGGCGCTGAAAAAAGATCTGGTCATTCAACGGGTGTGCTTTAACGCCATTACAAAACCAGCCATTTTACAGGCCTTGTCTCAACCCAGAGAGTTGGACCATGATTTGGTTGATGCTTATCTGGCCCGTTTAAGTTTGGATTATTTGGTGGGTTTTACCCTGTCCCCTATATTATGGACCAAAGTTCCAGGCACACGGTCCGCTGGTCGCGTTCAATCCGTGGCGTTGCGATTGGTGGTGGAAAAAGAACAGAATATTCGATCCTTTCAAATTCAGGAATACTGGTCCATTCAGGGGCTTTTTGATCAAGAGAAAAAGGGGTTTTCTGCTCAGTTGGGGACTTTTCGAGGTCAAAAACTAGAAAAATTATCCATTAAAACAGAGGATGAAGCCAAAGAGTGGGTCCAGGAATTGCAACCGCTGTCCTATACGGTTAAAGAGGTTATCGCCAAGCGCGTTCAGCGCCACCCTGCCCCCCCCTTTATCACATCCAGTTTGCAGCAAGAAGCATCACGAAAACTGGGCTATTCGCCTTCTAGAACCATGCAAATTGCCCAAAAATTATATGAAGGTGTGGCCGTCGATGGCCAAACGCTGGGTCTGATTACCTATATGCGTACCGACAGCACCATGATTATTCCCGAAGTGATCAAAGACATACGAAGTTTTGTGACGAAAAAATGGGGGGCAGAGTTTATTTCACCCACCGTACGGCAATACAAGGTCAAGGCGCATTCTCAAGAAGCCCACGAAGCCATTCGTCCAACGCACATTGATTTAACGCCCGATGGATTAAAAAGCATCCTCCCATCAGAACTTTTGCCCTTATACAAATTAATTTGGGATCGCACCATGGCGTCTCAGATGAGCTCTGCCCAATATGATCAAACCACGGCCAGCATTGTTTCCAGCGATGGACAGCATATATTCAGAGCATCCGGATCCGTCATGGTATTCGAAGGATTCCTGATTTTATACGGGGAAAGTGTGGACGATGATGCCGATCAAGAAGACTTGAAAAAGCTGCCTGCCTTGGTTGTTGATCAAAAGGTTGCCCTGGAACGTGTGAACCCAGATCAGCATTTTACCCAACCGCCAGCACGGTATTCCGAAGCATCGCTGATCAAAGGCATGGAAGAATTTGGCATTGGCAGACCCAGCACTTATGCCCGTATCTTACAAGTTCTGCAGGAACGCGGATATGTGGAAATTGATAAAAAGCGCATGGTTCCAAAAGAACGAGGTATGGTGGTAACGGCATTTTTATGCAAGTTTTTTGCAAAATATGTGGATTACAATTTCACCGCAGAGTTGGAAAATCAGTTGGACCAAGTGTCGGCTGGAAAAGAATCTTGGAAGACCTTGCTGCACCAATTTTGGAATCCATTTTTTAACACCATCCAAGAATCAAAATCATTAAAAGTTTCCGAAGTATTAGACATCATTCAGGAGGACATTTTGGAACAACCAAAGCAAGAATGCCCCCGCTGTAAAAAAGGGTTTTTATCATTAAAGCTGGGCAAAATTGGACCATTTTTAGCCTGTTCCGATTACCCAGATTGTACCTACAGTGCCAACATAGAGGGCGCAAGCGAAGAGCCATCGGTTTTGGGTGCGCACCCTGATACAGGAAAAGATATTTTGGTTAAAAAGGGCCCCTATGGCTGGTATGTAGAGCATGCAGAAACACGCACATCGTTGGCACCATTGTTTACCCCTGAAAATATTCAGTTGGATCAAGCATTGTGGCTGTTATCTCTGCCCCATGAATTGGGAAAACACCCCAAAACCGATCTGCCCATTATGATTGGTCTGGGTCGTTTTGGTCCCTATGTTAAATATCAGAATCGATTTTATTCCATCAAACAAAAACAGCCCGATACCTTGACCTTGCATCAGGCTGTGGATTTAATCGATCATGCGCCAGCGCCTAAAAAACCAGTGGTTGAAAAACCAGAAATGGTTACAAAATCTGCGGGTGTGGCCAAAACTGCGGGTGTGACGAAAACGGATGCTGCTAGAACAACCGAAGGGTTGGTGAAAAGTACACGTGTGGCTAAAAAAACCACAAAAACCGTGGTAAAGGCTGGGGCATCTGGTGCATTGACAGAATCTGGTGAGATTGAACGTGCTAAACCTGCTCGGGCAAAAACGACGCCTGCAGCATCAAGGGTCAAAAAACCAGCCCTTTCATCGATTTCTCTGGGGCTTGATGGGGATTATGCATCCAAAACGTCTGAAAAGACGCCTTCTAAAGACGAGGCATAAGTCATGCCCATGGAATACCTGTATACAGGACTGTGTCAGGCCATCGATGGTCTGTGTGGTTTCATTTTTCCACCCGATAAACCCTATGAGTGGGTGGGATTTTTGGCTGTGCTGTTCAATATGGTGTGTTACATTCCTCAAATCAGACGTATTCGTCGCACCCAATCATCCAAAGACATTTCCTTTTGGATGTTTTCCCTTTGGATTATGGGCAGCACGACTTGGATACTTTATGGCATCAGAGAAATGCGCTGGCCCGTAATCATCACCAATGGCATTAACCTGGTATTCCGCATTTGGGTTTTGACGTACAAATATATTGTGGATCGCCGATGTAAAAACCGCTCTAAATCCTGAAAACCCATGGTGACATTCCTTTGGAAAAAACATGCCTTACTTACACCCAATCTGACTCAAGCAAACCTGACCCCATTGAAAAAATGGATATACAACCAGAATACTTAAACACGCCGTAATGCACAGGGGGATTTCAATGATGACATGGATGAATTATATTAGGATTTATTTTGAAAATGTTGATTTTCTTGGGTTTTTAGCTGCAACGCTGAGTGCCATTGCATTGTTTCCTCAAATTCATCAAATTTGGGTTACGCGTTCTGCCAAAGACATTTCCCTTGGCATGCTGGTGTTATTGCTCAGTGGGTCCATTGTTCAGATGATTTATGCCGTTTTAACCCATCAAATTCCCGTCATTGTTACCAATTGCATTTCCATCAGCCTGCGCACCTTGGTTTTAGGGTGTAAAATGTATATGGATTGGCGTGCTTCGCAAAAAAGCCCATAAGATAAACAGCCCCGATTCTGTGGTTTAGAGCAGACATTTTCTGCACGCAATCCCCCGCGGGCCTGTACCCCACCCCCCTATGCCTGATCAGAATCTGGTGCACCATGGGCAAGAAATTCTGACGACGATCCAAATTTTTCAAAATATCGGGCATCGCCAACCATGCAAATGGACCGCTTGACGTCTTTTTTCAAAAACCCTTGAATCACTTTAACTTTTGAAAATTCTAAAAATTCCGATGGTATGGTGTTAACACGTTCGAAAAAGGATCCTTCTGTTGCACAAAAAATCCATTGGAATGTTCGGTGTACGGCCCTGATTTCTTCATGACTGGATTGCAGTCGTTTTAACTTGATGCGATTAATCCCCATTAATTTGGCAGGATACCCCAAAACCAAGCCATAGGGCATGACATCACTGGCCACACCAGATAATCCTGAAATCATGGCGCCTTCCCCAATGCGTGTAAATTGGAGCACTGCACACAATCCACCCAAAACCGCTTGATCCCCCACCTCGACATGCCCCGCCAGAGTGGCCTGATTGGACATCACAATATCGTTACCCAAGGTACAGTCGTGGGCAATGTGCACACCCACCATTAAAAAGACGCCATCACCGATCATCGTACGCCCTCCGCCTTCTTTTGTGCCACGATGGATGGTGACGTGTTCACGGATTCTGGCATTTTTCCCAATAATCAGATGGGTTTCTTGCCCGGCATAAATCAAATGTTGAGGGTCAGATCCCAAAACAGAAAAAGCCCCAATGGTGCTGTCTGCCCCTATGGTGGTGTTCTTTTCAATAACGACATGGGATATCAATCGAACATTGTCATGCAAGATTACCTGGGGGCCAACAATGCAATAGGGTCCAATATCGCATCCACGACCAATGTGTGCGCTCTTATGAACGATGGCGCTCTTATGAACAACAAAGGAATCCGTCATGAACCCAAAGACAAAACTTTACTCATCAAACTATAGTCCATTTCTCTTTACCAGTCCACTGTGCATCCATTGAAGGGGCGCCACAAGCCATGGTTATGGGGGTGTTTTTATGCAGATTTTTCTGAATCCAATTTACACCAGTCAGAGGTCAGGAGACCTAGGCATGGTGCCTTTACCCGGTTGTCTTTTTCTTTGTCAGCACCTGTTTTCCTGATGTTCGCTCTAACGGACTAATCTAAAAGATTTCTCCTGAAACCTGGTACCGCTTTGGGATACTCTTTTTGACTTTGGGATACTCTTTTTGAATATTCGATTTCGGATGGTGGGGTGTACCTGTTGTTCTCTTTGTTATTTTTTTCGCTACTTCTAAGTTTTTTCTGACTGCTTCCTTTCTTGACGGGGGTGCTTATCCCGGGGTTATCCAGATCCAGAGGTGTCTTTTGTCCGCCTTCCTCCATAACCTTTGTGGTGGTATTCAAGATATCGTTAAAAACCAAAGCGCTTTTTGTTGTATCAACAGTTAAACCATTGATTTTTTCGCCCCTTGTAACATCTGTTTTAATAACTTCTATAACGCGCCCGTCAGAGGATGTTTTGACTTCTTCTTGATCCTCCTTAGCCTGGTTTTGTAAGAAAACTTCGACGAATATTGGTTTTTTCATAGAATAAATAGTATTGACTTCAATTGTGCGTTTTTCATTACATTTAGACACTTTTCCGAAAATCTTCAAATCTTCTCCCTTATAACAAAATGGAGTGTAAAAGAAAAATTCTAGATTCTTTTCTAAGTGCAAGCTTGGATCTATCGGGGTTGGATTAGGGAGAACGCCTGTAATGATTCTACGGGAAAAACCTGTTTTCTCTTGTTTAGGCACTATAAATGGAGTGATGTCTACTTTTTGCACCATATCATTTTTATATCGATAAAAATCTTCGTTTGTACAGTAATCAACGTTCCAATTCTCCTGGTATTCTTCAAAGAAAATTTTCATGCCATTGACATCTGTGATTCTTGAAGATGGTAATGACAGCAGATCCCTAATGGTTGCTCCGTTTTGAAGATTTAACTCACAAAAAACAAAAATAACTTGTTTTTCAAAATTTTTGGCCCTAGAATCGTTAACTGTAAAAATATTAAGTACACTGCCATTGATAATAGCAGCGGCATTTTCTAAAATCTTAACTTTTACAGAATCATAATCGCTTAATTTTATCATCTTCTTCATCTCTGCCTGCGCCTCTTCTTCTACCCTCTTCTGCTCTGCTTCCCTTGCCGCCTCTACCTCTTGCCTCTGCCGCTCTGCCTCTTCTGCTAATCTCTTCTGCTCTGCTTCCTGCGCTTTTTCTGCTGCTTCCTTCTTCGCTAGCTCTGCCTCTGCTGCTACCCTCTCCTGCTGTAACCTTAGCCGCTCTT
>CAXNJQ010000030.1:0-7164 GCA_964202705.1 Holosporaceae bacterium | reverse complement strand
GTATCCATCTCGTCTGCCGAACCCGTGAATGGGCCCCTTGTAAAATCGCGAGCTCCTGGGGTAACTTTGGCCAACACCCCTTTTGGTACAATCTTTTCCAGCCAGGCACGTCCAGGGAAATATTCCCCAAAAGGCAGCAAATGTTGTTTGGCATAGAGGGGAACAACACCACGACCAGATTGTTTCATCAACAGAGCATTGTATATGTTATCCGCACCATCACGATAATCCCCGCCGATGAGTACCACGGGCACGTCAAATTCAGGCAATGCCTGGCGCGTATCCGGGCTGATGGACCAGGGCAAGGCGCCCTCTGGCCAAATCACAACACTGGGTTGATTCAATGATTGCGTGTGGGACAATGCCCATAAGGTATGCCAATGGGCCGTGGCATAGCTCTGATCAATTTTTTCCCTTTGATCAATGGCGGGTTGAACACAACGTAATACGATCTTTTCATGATATTGGGTGGGATATTTGGCCAACCGCATGGTGCCAAGGAAAAGGCATAAGAGCACCCCAACCAAAGCGACACCACAGACCCTGATGACCGTATAAATCAAGGATTTTGACCGCTGATGGCCATCCAAAATGCACCAGGCAATCACAGAAATCCAGCATAGGGTCAATAAACCCAGGCCATAGGCCCCCACATACGCCACCATCTGAGCCACCTTCAAGCAGTCACCCCACATATAGGCCACCAATGTCCACGGAAATCCTGTAAAGGCATGGCCCTGAACCCACTCCATGGTTGCCCACATCAAGGAAAACCCCAAGGCGTATTCAAAACACGACCAATGCCACCAGACCTTTATGCGTACCAAAATGCCCATCATCAGGGCCGTATAGATGGCCAAAATGGCCGGAGAAACCAAAAAAACCACAGGCCAAAACCAAGCAAAACGCACCGCATCCACCCACAATCCATGACCAATCCAATACAAACTGCCCATGTAAAATCCATACCCCCACCACCACCCGCAGCGCTGTGCTTGCTTGCCTGAAACACACATCCATCCGGCCAGCATCAACAGTAAAATGGATGCCACACCGCCCACCCACAGATGCAGCGGAGCCAGCGCCAGCGCCCCCATCAACCCCACACAAAACATGCTTAATCTATGGGATGCCCATGATTGGATCCATTTAAAGACGTCATTTTGGGCCAAAACCCCATCAATACCGTACAATGATTCGCGCCTCCTCTGACCACTCCATGATTCGCGCCTCCTCTGACCCATAGGTTATACCGCGTACATTCATGCCCATTACGAATCTTTTTGTAACCTTAATGCCATCATAACAAATTTTACAGAAAAAAGACCGGACAAAGTCAGTACACCCATTTTCTGGGAACGATATGGGCCGTAACTCTTGGAGATATAAAAAGAATGCAGAGGGTACAATGCAGACGTGCAGTGGATTCATCGTGAATCCATGGTATGGCCCTCACCCATAGTGGGTTTGATTGACGGGGCCAAAGCAGTCATAAAATGATGACATCCCCAGAGTGACGATCATGCCCAAGGTTCGATCCCAAATCCCATTAGCCAGATTCTGTCCGCAACAGTCCTATCCCCATGGGCGCTTTGAATTTCCAGAACAGTTATGGTATACATACAACAAGCGCCCGTAGCTCAGGGGATAGAGCACAGGATTCCTAATCCTGGTGTCGCAGGTTCAATTCCTGCCGGGCGTGCACAAAAAGACCTATAAAATCTCGGGCTGTTCATCTGAAGCGGGTAACCCTAGCCGCCAGCATCTATCCAGCATCTGCCGCCCTTACAGAGCAACACCATCAGGCTTTTACCTTTTCAAACCATGGTCCACCCCTTCATCGTCCCAGCATCAGGTCACATCTTTTGAATCCTTAAGAATGGCGGGTGGCCACCTTTAACGCATCAGATGCCATGGGCCCTGCTTTACTCTGCATTTTATTCCTCACCTTACAGGTGTTTTTTATGACTTTATTCCCCACCTTACAGGTGTTTTTTATGAATTTACGTTGATAAAAAGACAAATATCCATTTTTAGAAAACAGCAATAATCCCCCGTTGATGGGAATGGGAGCAAAGGTATACCCATCGCTTATGGATTGCTGTGAAACAAACGCCCCCTTTTGATAGGGATCATAGGCACGCAATTGGCCATCTGCACTTAAAATATACAGCAAATCACCGGCCATAACCGGTCCAAACCACTGGTTTGATTCTGGCAATGCCATTGCCCAATATTCTTTTCCGGTATGGCGATCCAGGGCCACACAGCGTCCCGTACTTGTCAACGCCATCAAAACATCGCCCACAACGATGGGGGTTTGCATGCCGCCGGCATCGCGTGACCATAAAATATCGCCAGAATAGAGATCACAGCACATGATGTGACCATGATCACTGGTGGTATACACGTTCGACCCCACCACAACAGGACTGGCTTGCAGATGTCTGAAACTCTTTTCCCCTTCTGCAGAACTGATGGTGGCCAAAGGACGATCCCACAATCGGTCACCAGAATCCAAAGACAGGGCGATGATTTCCCCTGATACGGCGGCCACAATGACCCGATCTTTGGTCACAGCCGGGACTGACCCCCCTAAAATCAAGGTGTCTTCCCTCATGCCCTGATCATCCCAAACTTCTTTTCCTGTGCAGGCATCCAGAATGACCGTTTGATTGGCCAAGGTTAAAAGGGCCAACCTTTTCCCTCCTAGGGCCAACCCATTGCGGGCTGGATGGGTCAAGCGATAAGACCAGACCACTTTGCCCGTGGTACATTCCAATGCCAAAACCCACTTGTGGGGTGTGGTAACGTAAACGCGCTCTCCATCCGTGGCTAGACCGCCCCCCATGCCATAGGTGTTTTTCTGTTGATTAACCTGGGCAGACCACAGGGTTTTTCCCGTCCAATCCAAGGCCGATAAAACCCCATCATGCTTCATAATGAATATACGATCGGTGGTGGTCACAGGGGCAACGGGTAACGTAACCCCTCTGGAAACCCCTTTTTTCCACACACGCTGTAATGACCAAGATCGAGGACCTTTCAGTGCAAATGCCCCCATATGATGATGGGAATTCAGACCCGGTTGAGGCCATTTTTGAACATTTATTGCCGTTGACCCCAATTTTTCAACAGAAAAAACAGCTTTTTCCATCTCTTTGGATTCTGGTGCATACAATGCCGTACGCGCACCCTGAACGGGGATTTTCTTGGCCTGAAACAGTCGACTTAACCCAGAACAGCCAGACAACATCACCGTGCACATCAGGCTGAATGCAATGCTTTGAAAAGGGGATGGGTTTGCTGACTTTTTCATCTATGCAAATCCTTTGTCAACCCCAGCAATGTCATCAACGGAATGCGAATTTTTGAACGCTGATTCCATTCTTTTAAGGCCGTGTGCTGTTCTGGACTGTCTTTTGGATATTCAAGGGCACTGACGGCCATGGTGAGATCAGACCACAGGGGTATGGTATTAAACACATTCAACGTGTTGGTAATATCTTGTGCCGACAAAGGAACGGGCACGGTGTCTTTTTTGGATGAATCATGATAACGAATCAGAGGAGAAGGACCAAAATAGGACCAAGGCTGTTGCACATCCAACATCAACCGGCACAGGGATAAAAACTGCAACAGTTCTGAATCTGAAAATCGAGACAGAAGGTGCCTATCCGTTTCCGCCAAATTTTTTCGTGCATTCAAGAGGTTCTGTGGGTCAGCATCACCGGAAGGTTCGGCCGATTTTTCCCCTGATGAATCCCTTTGGGGGCCCGTCATTTCAATCAGCATGGTTTTGTGGATATTGGCCAATGTCATTAGGGCCAAAAACTCTAAACCAGGACATTGTCCGGCGACATCTTGCAACAATTTTATGGCGGCAGGCGTGTCTTTTTGTTCGATTTTTTCCATGGCTTGTTCGTATATACTTTCGTATAACACCAGGTTTTTTTCCGCCCGCGACTGCATCAGGGTATACCCAGCGGCACCCATTAATATGGCTGCGACCGCGCCAATGAACCACGGCAATCGCTTTTTTAATGTGTTGAAAAAATCTTCGCGACGCAGTTCTTCTTGGATATCGTCAATAAGAGGAGACACAGTCGTATTTGCACCAAAAAATCAATGATTTCATCTTACCATGTATCCTTTAATAGGGTAAACACCCCAGCCGACGGCATGGGGGCCGCATCATCAGGATGCTGGGGCTGTGGCGAGTTTTATCACGGATTTCTTTACTGGCGTTTCCCCCTTTTTCCCTTTTTCACCCTTCATGGGTTTCTTTGGGTTTTTAGAAGCTTTTGCACTTGCTGCGGCTTTTTGACCCTCGGCAAACCCTTTATTATACCCGTCAAAAAAGGCTTTTTGTCGCTTTTCCTCTACCTGTTTTTTCAAATCATCCGTCACAAGAGGCCCCATTTTGGCCAGAATGGCTTGATCGGCTGGGTTTGCAGGCGCCACAGGGTGTGCAACAGGCACAGACTTACCCCCCTTGGCCCCATCAAATCCTTGAGAAAAACCTTTATTATACCCGTCAGAAAAAGCTTGACGTCCCATTTCCTCTGCTTTTTTTCTCAAATCATCCTCAATCTTTTTGACATTGTCAGAATTAACATCCGGTTTTCCAGACGCCACCGGACTAGAAAAGAATCCCCCCCCAGGAGCAGGTGGCATTGGTGCCGGACTTGCTACTGGCGTGGACTGAGGGGGGGTGTTTCCACTGTCACCACTGCTGTTGCCATTACCACCGCTGCTTATAACCTTGGATGCCACCGCTAATCCCGTCGCTGTTTTAGCTGGTTTTGCCTTAGAAATCTGGAAAATTTTTGCTGCAACACTGTCTGCACCAACAGACACAGTCAAACCCAACAATACCATCAAGCTTCTTTTTTTCATGATAAAATCTTTTTATAGGGACAATAGCGTGCCCATTTTTATTCTATCCTATATTGTTTTGTATAAAAAAACCGTTAGATTGGACCAGAATTTTGGCTTGCAAAAGGAGAAGCGCTCCTGGCATTTAAAACACCATTACCCACACTGGACCCACTGATGTTTGAATTTTGCAAGTTGTTAATCATATTTAAAGTCAGATTGGTGGTGGTCGTGTACAGGTTGGCTCTTGCAATATTGACATTGATGGATCGCAAAGACCCCAGCGATTTGGGGACTGAAACCCGACCTTTTATCGTGGCACCCGTCGGTACCGCGCCAATCAAGGCGCAACCCAAGGTTAAAAAAATGACAACGATCCACCCAATGCCGTTGCCTTTCCTTGGACAGCCCAGACTGTCCAAAAAAACACTATTTTTCAGATTATCCATTTAAAATTCCATTAATACACTATTGCTATTCATTTTATTTCATATTTATTAATAAAAAGCTAATATGTAAAAATTTTAAACGATAAGCAATACCTAAAATCAATTCTATTAACTAGGTTGAATCAATGTTACAGGCTCTTTTGAAACAGAAGACTGATTCGTTGTTCCCCCCACAATGCCTGTTGTCGTCAGTCCCCCCATGACTGTCGATCCATTTTGTAACGTCAACGAACCCACGCCACCACTCCCTCCACCATCCGCTACACCATTCATGTTAAACGTAAAATCTCCTGTGGTTTGATTTAAGATGTTACTTACTCCGCTAGAATTTCCACCTTTTAGTCCGGATGCAGCACTGTTGGCCACAGAAGCCGCATTACCAGAATAACCTGAAACCATGGCCGTATTACTGCCCCCCAACACATTGCTTATTGATTGTTGGGCCCCTTGAACGGCATTATTAGACCCCACCGCAATGGTTGCCCCAGAGGCAAATGCTGATCCATCCAAACTGATGGCCGTATTACCTGTGGTTTTGCTGGCAATATTAGACAGGGCACCAATAGGATTAAGATTAAGATTCGACAGGTTTGCTCTACCGATCGTGGCGCCTGACACCATCTGGCCAGAGGGGGCCATAGAGGCAGATTCCGCTGCTGCGATTTTACTTAATGGCTTAGATAGGATTTTTGATCGAGACTTTACAGCGGTATTGGATTTTTTCAATAACGCAGTCAGTGTAACGCTGGACAATCCAAAAGCACAAAAAACGTAAAATAAAACAGAAAATCTTTTCATTGCAACAAATCCTTTTTGTTTATTATAACAAAAAAATATAAACAAAACGAAAATTAAAGTGTAAAAACATTAACTGTTTTCAATGTACGGGTTTCCAGAAAGGTTGACCATGGTTACAGGACCGTTAACTTGTCCCAGCGCCAGGCTTGCCCCCAAGGTGGTATTTGTTTGACCAATGGTGGAGTTTCCAATGGCGCCGCCATTACCCATGATGCTGGTTGACGCTTTTCCAACAGTGCTGGAACTATTAGAAAGAACGGCTCCTGTTAGCATTTGTCTTTGCAGCCCTCCGGTGGCTCCCGACATCATCTTTCCCACTGTTGTCAAGTTTCCACCCGTTAGATAGGCGCTATTGATGGTTGACTGTCCAGCATTCACCCCCATTTGCTGTATACTTGCCCCTTGAGTAGAGGCATTATTCGTAGAGGTAAGCTCTGCCCCATGACTAAATGAACTAGAATCAATCCGGACCTTTGATTTTGAAGAGGTCAAGGAATCCACAGCGCTTGTGGCGGAAATGGGGATCATTTTGCGAGTAAGCCTGGCAATGGGTGGACAAGGAATAGGTTTGTTTTTTGCACACAAAACAGAGGGAATTACCATTCCCAATAAACACAACATTTTTACAAAATTTTTCACAACAAACTCCTTTTTATTTATATTTTACAGAAAATGCTTTAAATAAAAGGTTTATAAGTACAAAAAAAGCCCACCCCAGCTGGGGCAGGCCATACAATCCCATACGATCATTGGAATGATTGATTCAAAATTATGTATTTGGATTGAGTTCACTACCAGAAAATGTCATGGAGTTTTGAGAACCTGAGACATCACCTGTATAGTTTGTTGCGCCAGTGGTTATCATGTTGGTTTTGTTGGTTACGTTACCCAATCCACCAACACCATGTTGAATGCTCTTGGCAGCTTCTCCCCTACCACCAGTAATATTCAAACCACCCTTGTTCTTGGTATCAGAATCCAGCATATTCATGGCACCAGAAATACCTTGAGAAATAATACCTTTTTGCGCTGCACCTTT
>CAXNJQ010000029.1:0-7271 GCA_964202705.1 Holosporaceae bacterium | reverse complement strand
AAGCCTTGGAGCTCTTACTTTAGGTGCTAGACTGATCTTGAAAACAGATGATACCTGTTTAGATGCAACCTTGGATGGAATATTGCTGGGTTTTATGTTACCCCCAACCTTGGTTGCACTGGTGCGATTTATGTTGGATCCGATCTTGGTTGCACTGGGGCGATTTTTATTTAGATTATTGGATGAATAAGCTTTACCCAGAAAGGAGCCCTTGGTATCGCCACCGCCAACAAATGCAATGGCCAAAAGGGCCAATATTATATTCTTTTTACGCATCGTTCTGTCCATTTTTATTTCTTTTGTATTTGCAATTGTTTCACAATTTTCTAAAAAATATATTAAAAGTTGTTTGGGCTCCAGTCGCTGTTCACAGGATTTTGTACACCTAGAATGCCTGTAAAGGCCACCATCACCCCACTCGTGACGCAAACAAAACTGTGATAATCTGGGATCCACCCCATAAATCTTTCAGACCCCATGGATACCCGCATCAGCGCCCCCCTGCCCGCCATTTGGTTGATTGTTCTGATCGCAGGCTTGCCCCAACTGTCCGAAACGGTCTATTCCCCATCGTTGCCCGATATGGCACAGGCATTACAAACCAGCGTGACCATGACAGAGCATACCCTGACCATTTATCTATTGGGATTTGCACTGGGGATACTGTTTTGGGGTAAATGTTCGGACGCTTGGGGACGCAAACCCTGCATGATGGCAGGCCTGATCCTCTTTATTCTGGGATGCATGGGGTGCTATATGTCCCATACCGTTGGGATGCTGATGATGGCTCGATTGATCCAAGCTTTTGGCGGCAGCATCGGCAGTGTGTTGGCCCAAGCCATGGCCAGAGACGCCTTTCATGGTCCGGCTTTGGGCAAAGTATACGCATCTGTGGGCAGTGCATTAGCCATTTTTCCAGCTCTCGGACCATTATGTGGTGGTTGGATCGCACAACAATGGGGGTGGAGGTCCATTTTCATTGTATTGATGACGGTGGCCGCCATTCTTGTCGTGCTGATTCATACCCGATTACCAGAAACCCTGCCCAAGGCTGAACGTACCAAGGTATCCTTGTGGCATGTGGCAAAACAACTGATCACAGATACAAAAGTATTGGGTTACGGCCTTATTGTTGCATGCTGTTGGGGCATTTTATTCAGCTATTTCTCAGAAGGACCGTTTTATCTGATCACGGGTTTAGGCCTGTCACAAACGGATTATGGTCTAAGTTTTATTCCAATCGGTGTGGCGGCCATGGTGGGTGGAATGGTTTCCAAAACTTTGCAGAATCGATATTCGAGTAAAAAAATCATGATCTTTGGACTGTTGATTGTTGATTTGGCGCTGACAGGGTTTGCAGCGCTGGCCATGATTGCTCATTTGAAAGGAATTTTGCCGCAGCATATCCTGATTGCTGCCCCCATTGTTGCCCTAGCAATCGCCAGTTTTGGAATAAGCTTGGCCACCAATACGGCGTTGGCACTGGCGCTGTCGGATTACAAAAAATCCATCGGTACGGCATCCAGTTTGTTTGGATTTTTCTATTATGCGGTCACTGCTCTGCTGACCTTTGCCATGGGTTTTTTGCACAACGGAACATTGCTGCCCATGCCTCTGTATTTCTTTGTGCTCAGTACAATCATGCTGATGATGGGGATTCAGCTGTTAAAGCAAAAGGATTGATGACCCCCATCACCCCATAAAGGGGGCAGCCCCCCCCTATGCTTTCTATGCCTAGGCTTTGACGCTGGCCACAGACCAACAGCGATTACACACCCCCACATCAGGGGCCTGATCTGCAGGCGGAGCAGCACCAAGGACGTTATCCCTTGGGCCACTTCGGGTCTGTACACAGGGTAAATAACGCCAACACCGGTGGCATTTGTCCCCATCGGCCAACACCACCTTGACCGCCATGTCATCGCCCACCACGACATACCCATCTTGGGTGCTCCATTGGCCCGGATTTTCCCTTGAAAAAGACCCTTGAACCCGTTCAACATGAATATGAGACGTCACACACCACATGGCAAAATGATCCGTTTGCACATCGTGCCACTGGGGGCCCAACACCACAACTGGCGCCGTTTGCAAATTGCTGCCGATCTTTTTATCTTCTCTGGCCCGTTCCAGCACCGTGGTTACGGCAGAGCGAACGGTACGCAAGCGATCAACCATATCAGCAGCAACGGGATCTTGCCAAAACACAGGGGCCCGAGGCATAGAATTCAAATGAATGCTCCACCCATCATCCACAAGGCCCATACCCCGCAACACGTCCAATAACCCATTGGATGCCGACCAATCATTGTTTGATGCTGCAGGATCAATCCCCAAAACATCCTTGGCCAAATGGGTCCACGATTCCTCTGCCGTAAAGGGAATAAATGGGGCCAACCAATGCACCACATGAATCAATACATGCCATAACGTTGTACGAATCTGTTGACGCAATGGGCTGTGTTCGCCATCACAATACAAGGAATCTTTGCTGATATCAAAATAAAAAGCCGATAAATCTTGATTGCAAAAATCATAAATCATTTGGACGATGGCTTGAAAATCGTATTTTTCCATGGATTCATGAATCTGTTGATCCAACACATACAGACGATGGTGGATCATGCGCTCTAGAATCCCCATAGACGATACGGGTGCCATTTCTTCCTGTGAAAACCCGTGCAATGCCCCCAAGGAAAAGCGTAATGTATTGCGTAAACGGCGATAAATATCCGTCACACGATCCAAAATCACGGGCCCCATGCGCACATCTTTTTGGTAATCTTCGTACCCCACCCACAGACGTAAGATATCCGCCCCGTGCTGATCCACCACATCTTGCGGATTGGTGACATTGCCTAGGGATTTTGACATTTTTCTCCCCTGTTGATCCAAGCAAAACCCGTGGGTCACCACGGCACGGTACGGCGCCTGATCTTCTAGCGCAATAGAGGTGGCTAGCGACGATTGAAACCATGCGCGATGCTGATCAGAGCCCTCGAAATACACCGATGCAGGCCAGGCAATGGACCCCGTACGCGATGCTGGAACGCCATCCTTTAACACGACCTCGTGGGTTACGCCCGATTCAAACCACACATCAATGATGTCCTGATTTTTGATCCATTCTTTCGGGTCATACAATCCATCCAAAACACTGTGGGCCCCATCGGTAAACCAAAAATCCACTCCTTCTGTGGCCACCCGATCCGTGATGCGTTGAAACACCCGATCATCGGTCAAAATCTCTCCGCTTTCTGCATGGGTAAACATGGCAATGGGTACCCCCCACACCCTTTGACGGGAAATGCACCAATCGGGACGACTGGATAGCATGCTTTTCATGCGTGTTTCGGCCTCTGCTGGATACCACTGTACGCCAGGCAACGCATTCAATGCTTTTTGACGCAACGCCAACGGGCCATCCAATGTAATAAACCATTGGGATGTGGCACGATAAAACAACGGTTTTTTAGAACGCCAAGAGTGGGGATAACTGTGGGTATACGCCGATTCCGCCATTAACGCCCCTTGCTCGATTAATGCGGTGCGAATGACAGGATAAGCCGAACGCATTTCCAATCCTGCCACCACAGGACACTCTGCCTTGAATATTCCCCGTTCTGACAATGGGGAAGCCACCTCTAACCCATGACGCTTTCCGATTTCAAAATCCTCTATGCCGTGCCCTGGGGCTGTGTGCACCAACCCTGTTCCTGTATCGGTGGTGACATATTCGCTCTCTAGCAGCGGCACGGCATGATCATAGCCTAGATTTTTCCAAGGGTGTTCCGCCACGGATCCCGCCAAATCTGACCCCAGGCACGATGCCACCATCACAGCATCCACAATGCCACAGGCCGCACACACGTTTTCCCATAAATCCACGGCCACGATGATTTTTTCCCCAACAATGGCCAAGGAATCTGGGGCCAGTCCACGAATCTGATAACACCCATATTGGGCCTCGCGCGCGTACGTAATGCCGCGATTGCCTGGCAATGACCATGGCGTGGTGGTCCAAATAACAACACTGGCATCATGCCAATCCAGAGCGCTTGCTTTTAATGGAAAGCGCACATAAATCGATGGCGACGTGATGTCCTGATATTCCACTTCTGATTCTGCCAAGGCCGTTTGCTCTGCCGATGACCACAAAACCGGACGCAATCCACGATAAATATAGCCCTTGGACACCATGCGATAAAAATGATGTAAAATGCGCGATTCAAACACAGGATCCATGGTGGTGTACCCATGATCCCAATCGGCCATAACGCCCAGACGCTGGAATCCCGTTTTTTGCACATCAATCCATTTTTGGGCAAAATCTCTGCAGTCAGATCGAAAATCCGACACCTGAACGTGCTGACGCTGTACTTTTTTCTGTAAATAATCCTTTTCGATTTGGGTTTCAATGGGCAAGCCATGACAATCCCACCCTGGGACAAAGGACACATCGTATCCCGCCATAAACCTGCACCGCACGGTAAAATCCTTTAAAATCTTGTTCAATCCATGACCCAAATGAATGGGGCCATTGGCATAGGGTGGTCCATCATGCATGACAAACAGAGGCGCCCCTTGACGTTTTTTGCGCCACTGTTGGTATAATTGCAAGTCTTTCCATCGTTGTAACCAGATGGGCTCTTGTTCAGCCAGTCGACCCTTCATGGGCAAAGATGTTTTGGGTAAAAAAACAGATAAATTCATGGATCAAGGGGGTCGCTATATGGAACATTTAATTTTACCATTTTATGCCCATCATCTTCAAGCCAAAACCCGGACCTGTGGCCAGACCCCTCATCTTTTTCAAAATATATTTTAATAAAATATCCATTTTATATCAGCATAATAGTTGAAACCGTGTTCAAAAAGGAATTATAATGAAAAAGACTCTGTGTATTACAACATTGTGCGCCATTACCGCACTGTTTTCCGGTTGCTGGAAAAAGAAAGATAAAACAGACACCATGAACTCTGCCATGTCCACCGATGCCATTATGTCGGACGACAAACCCATCAAAGTGGCGGCCTTGGCCGAGATGAGCCCAGGGGGGAATGCCGCGATGACCGATGTGATGAGCACAGGACCATCTGACCAAAACAAATTGGGCGACAGTACAAATGATGAGCCAGCCATTAAAGAAGCAGGTGATGCAGACAAAGAAGCAGTTGATGCAGACAAAGAAGCAGTTGATGCAGAGGAAAAAGCAGACGAAGCCATGGACGGGGCCAAAGCAGCCATAGACGAAGCCAAAGCAGCCATAGACGACGCAGTTGAGGCAAAGGACGAAGCAGATGATGCAGAGGAAAAAGCAGACAAAGCCATGGAAAAGGCAAACAAAAAATCAGACAAAAAAGCAGATAGCGCAGGCAAAAAAAAAAAATAGTCGAAAAACCTAAAGGTAACACGCTGCGATTATCATCTTTGGACCGCAATGATCGATTTGAAGATATGTTTGGATAATAAGGACGGGGGGACCCACCCCCATCCCTCCCCCCATCATCACAGGCGCCCCCACACGTACCGATCTTTACCATCATGATCGGGTAAAATATGGACCTGGCTTAACCCAGCGTGCTGGCATACATTCTGCACAGCGGGCCCCTGGTCACACCCAATTTCCAGAACCAAAATCCCACGGGGTGCCAAGCGCATCACCATCAAACCAACCCAAGACCGATAGCAATCCAATCCATCAACACCTGCATACAATGCCGCACGGGGATCCCACAGCGCCACATTTTTAGGCGCCACATACCCCATGGGCACATAGGGTGGATTACTGACGATGATATCAAAAGGATCAGACCCCAAAGGATCCCTGTCCTCAGAAAACCGGCCATCACCGTCAATATTTTCACCACCATCGCTCTGCCCACGCCAGTGCGCACCATCATCAGAATCGCCCTTCGCACCCCCTAACACCTCTGCACAATCGCCCAAAATCCACCTTGCCCGCTCTGTCAGGCCATGTCTGTGGGCATTTTTGCCCGCCATCACCAACGCATCGGCAGAAATATCCACACCAACCCCCCAAGCAGATGGGTAATGCAACAACAACTCGATCAATAGGCACCCTGAACCCGTACCCCCATCCAGAATACGCGGCCCACCCCCTTGGGTTCCACCCGCCCGCCTAGACAAAGCCTTCTCTGTCCCCCACTGGGCGCACACAATATCTATCACGCCCTCGCTTTCCCACCGTGGATCCAGGGTCGCAGCATTCAAATCATAACGACGCCCACAAAACCATCCATACCCCACAAGACGGGACAACGGCGCATGTTCCACATCAGGAAAACGCCACAACCACGCAAAATCATCGGGCGTAATGGCCCTGCCCTCTATGCGGTGTTCGCTTAAAGAACAAGCCCAAGATAACGGCGTCAAGGCATACTGGTGCTGGACAATGCCTTTGGCCTTGGCCCACAGACCATCCTGATGGGCATCACCCTGGGCAGCCCCATCTGGCCCTTTGGCCCTATGCAGAAAATCATACACGAGGTGTGTCATGGCCAACACATTCCATCCCGCACCATCACCGCAACGCCCCCCCACACCGCTGTCCCCATGACTAGACATACCGTCCCCCCCCGGATCCATATATAATACACACCATACCAATACCCGACATGCATGACCATGACCCATCCCCTATCGGCCGCCGTCTCTTTTTCCCTTGATCTGGCCCGCCACATTCTGTTTTACACCACGTTAATCACCCTGTTTTTATGCTTTTTGCCCATTTTTATGATCCTGTTGGCCCTGCCCCGCCGGTATACCCATTACATCACCACCCTGTTTTGTCGCGCGATTGTAACATTGATGGCCGTGTTTTTGGGATTACGGCATCGCGTAACGGGGGCGCACCATTTGCCCCAGCATGGGGGATACATCGTGGCGTCAAAGCATCAATCCGCGTGGGAGACTCTGGCCTTTTTCACCTTTTTACCTCACCCCGTCTTTGTCTTGAAACAAGAGTTATTGCGCGTACCAGTGATGGGCCGCCTATTGGCCCACATGGGCATGATTCCTGTATCACGGCGATCCACGTCCTTAAAATCGGGCAACCACCAGGATGCATTTTTACACCAGGGCCAGGCGATCATGGCCAATGAACAAAGGCCCGTGGTGATTTTTCCAGAGGGCACCCGCACCAAACCAGGGGAACACGCCCGTTATCGCCAAGGCGTCATTCGTTTGGCCCAGTACACAAACACCGCCATCATTCCCATCGCCCTGAACTCTGGCGTGTTTTGGCCCC
>CAXNJQ010000028.1:0-7276 GCA_964202705.1 Holosporaceae bacterium | reverse complement strand
TTTTCAATATTCGACTCGACAAAATCTGTTTTTGAATTAACTTGATTAGTTGCTTGATCTTTTTCTGATTCATTTTGATTGCCCTTTGAATTGTCGGTCATGGTTTCTTTTTCTGCCGATGTCGTATGCTTTTGATTGCCCTGATTTCCTAGCGATGTCGTATCGTTTTGGTTGCCCTGATTTTCCATGTCTGGTTTGACTTGAATTGCCGCTGTTTTCATGACGATCCCTTGCGTTTGAGTTCCTCTGTCATCGTAATTGCGGTATTGAGATGAAACTAAGGAAGCGTTGTTGAGTAGTTGTGCTATATTTTCCTTTTGCGCGTTATTTGAAGATTGCGATTTAAGACTGGAATATTTTGATTTACGACCAGAAGATTGCGATTTAATACTAATTTTCGGTAAAGCTGCTGTGTGCACAGATCCTGATTCAACACTACTCATATCCATCAACGTTTCGGCGATGCCACCCCTCTTGCCAGCGGACTTGGACCTGTTACTTTTATGTTTGGAATGTTTAGAATCCGACCCTATCATTGAGAATCTGCTGCCATCCTCTGACGTTTCGTCGATTTTGCCAAGGGATCCGTTCAGAGATTGTGTTGCCTCGCTTTCTAGTGGGTTGAAAAGATATAATGTTAATGCGATTGAAATATATTTTTTATTCATTTTAAAAACTATTTTAATTTGTTTATAACTTTATATTAACTAAAATTAATTAATTTTTTGTTAAAAATTGAAAGAGTTTAACGTTTTGTAAGTTTCTTTTGCATAAACTTTTCATTCTTTGTTTTCCATTTTTTAAAAAAGGAGACAGGTAGAAGAAACGAAAGGGTGGCGCGCGGTGGGGCATTTTTCAGTTTGACATGGTGCCAATAACGCTCTAGAATAGAAAAACATAGGAAACGATATGAAACACAAAGCATTGTATGACAAAGCGAACTCAGTCCAAGCACAAAATTGAACGGCGGTATGGTGTGGCACTTTGGGGCCAGTCCAGCAGCCCAGTTCACGTCAGAAGCTATCCCCCTGGCCAGCATGGTTCAAAGGGGCCTCGAAAATTAACCGACTATGGTCAACAGTTGGCCGCCAAGCAAAAGTTAAAGGGCTATTACGGAAATATTGTGGAAAAGCAGTTCCGAAATATTTATAAAGAAGCCGTTCGTTTGCGCGGAGACACCAGTGAAAAGTTGGTTGGATTGTTGGAATCACGATTGGATGCGATGGTTTACCGTTTAAAATGGTGCCCCACTGTGTTTAACGCCCGTCAACTGGTTGGACACAAGCATGTTTTGGTCAATGGTCGCTGTGTTAACATTCCATCATACCGATTAAAGCAGGGTGATGTGGTCACTTTGCGCGAATCAATGCGCCAGAATGGCATCGTTGTTCAGGCCATGGCGTCCCTAGAGCGGGACATCCCAGAATATATAGAGTATAAGCCAGGCGATTGGTCCGGGAAATTCAGCTATGTTCCAGAGTTGGAAAAGATTCCCTATCCCATTAACATGGATGTTGGATCCATTGTCGAGTTTTATTCGCGATAATTGGGGTGACATTAGTTTTCCATTGCAAGGTTTGATTATAGGCTTTTATTTTTTTGAACAAGACAGTGAAATCTTTTTTAAAAATAAGGCCTACTTTAAAGTTAGAAAGACTTGCTGTTTTTTGCGGCAAGTCTTTTGTTGTATATGTGGTGATTGGCTGGGTATATCTGGACGGACGGGTAAACAACCATGGGTTTTCCAAAATCATTCTTGCGGTCGGGGTGGGCTTTAGGTCAAATCGGATCAAGTGTGCATGGCGAGGTTCCATTTTTAATGAATTTTTGATAAAATTTAAAAAAAGAGATTCTTTGGTACAATGACGGAAAATAATTCAAATTTGGATGCCAACAATCATTTAGAGAAAGATTCAGAAAAGATAAAAGACAAGGGAAAACAGCCTTTATCTGAAACAGATTCTAATCATTTAACGCGGGTGCAGGTGGTGCGCTCTATTGTAGAGTTGTTGGAAAAATCAGCATTAACAGAAATAGAATATCGTTCGGGTGATTTCAGTGTGCGCGCGGTCAAGGGGGCAGAATCTGTTGGGCAAGCTCCTCATTCTGTGCAAAAATCGCCGGATTTACAGACCGTCTTTGTCCCAACGGAACAAGTCTTGCCAAGGGGAGCCCCTGTTACACCCGAAGCAACACAGCAGAAGGCGCCATCCCACTATGTGGTCAAGTCACCAATGGTCGGAACGGCCTATTTATCGCCAAAGCCAGGAGATCCCCCATTTGTATCCGTTGATTCTGTTGTTCAAGAGGGGCAGACCGTTTTAATCATAGAAGCGATGAAAACCCTGAACGCCATCAAGGCTGGTAAATCTGGCAGAGTGCAGGCCATTTTGGTAAACAACGGTGATCCTGTGGAGTTTGGTCAGGCACTGTTCCATATCGATTAAACTGTTTCAGAAATCTGGCAGAGTGCAGGCCATTTTGGTGAACAATGGTGATCCTGTGGAGTTTGGTCAAGCATTGTTCCATATCGATTAAACTGTTTCAGAAATCTGGCAGAGTGCAGGCCATTTTGGTAAACAACGGTGATCCTGTGGAGTTTGGTCAGGCATTGTTCCATATCGATTAAACTGTTTCAGAAATCTGGCAGAGTGCATGCCATTTTGGTGAACAACGGTGATCCTGTGGAGTTTGGTCAGGCACTGGACTTTCATTCTTTGTTTATGCTGAATATGGCATTAGAATAAAAAGCTGATGCGGTGCTGGTTCCTGCATTTTCATGGCGTTGCCGCTGGCTTGTCATGCCGCAAAGATTTTATCTCCCTAGGGCCCATTGTTGGCAGGGTGTAAACGAGCAGGCCGAAGATCTAATCATGTCTTGACTGAAATGGAGCAGCGGTTGCCGCTGTAAGGGATATCCAGGAAATGTTGCGTCCATGACTGGTGGGGCTACAGTTTGTCTCGTTATCGGGCGGTGTTTTTTCAGCCTTGTGATTTTCCTCTATTTTGCCGCCATTGTAGGTATTTTCTGGCACTTTGTGAAAACCGTTCATGGTTCCTCTTGCAGGCTGTTGCTGATTTTGTGTGGCCCGACGATGGCTGAAAAAGTCTGTTCGTGAAAATGTATCAATTTCTACGTCGTCAATTTTCCCAACGAGAGGTTCCAGTCGTTTGTGAATATACAATGGCAGATCAAAAAAGATGCCATCGCCCGCTGTGCGTACCATGGGGGCAATGCTGCAAGCAGAGGAATCTTGGACCGTTTGTAAAAAATCATTAGAAACCTGGTACGATTCTGACCGAATCATGGGGCCAATGGTGGCGTGCAGGTTGGGCATTGTAGCCCCCAAGGCATACATTTGCTTTATGGTTTTCTCTATTACCCCAGAAACAGCCCCACGCCAGCCTGCATGAATGGCAGCAATCACGTTTGCGACGCAATCATAAATTAAAATAGGCGCACAATCGGCCGTGATGATGCCGATGATGGCATGGGGATCGTTGGTGATTAGGGCATCGGCAGGATGCAGAATATGCCTTTGATCTCTTGGCAAAACCAGAACCTCATTGGTGTGTTTTTGGTTACTCAGCCAGGCCATGCCGGTGAAATTTAATGCGGAAAGAGATTTTGACGCGATATTTTTGATCAGCGCGCACCGGTCATGCGGCGCGTTCGGATTGGTCTTGGGGGGCTGATTAGAGTCAATATTGGGGCAAGATGCTTGCAACACGGCGTGCTGCGAGTCACTTATGCCGCCACAAAGACCGAAAAACCCGTGACGTATAGGCCATAAGGCGTTTTGAACAAAGAAGGGGGGCGTCCTCTTTTCATGATATACTTCGTGCATTTAACACCTATTTTCTGTTTTTTGTGGCACCCCCAACGGATTTGTTTACAAGGATGGATTTTATGCCGATGGATGATGGCGAGAAATCCAGGTTTTTAACTGGGCTAAGCTCTGAGCACCCACTTGTGAAGCCACCTGGTTGCCGTTGACAAAGAGTTTTAGGCAAGGGATGGAGGTGATTTCCTGGCCAGAGGCCAAATCTGGTGCATCATCAATATTAACCTTGACCACGGATATAGAAAGGGATTGGTCTTGGGCCAATTGATCCAAAACAGGGTTCATGGCTTTACAGGGACCGCACCAGGGGGCCCAAAAATCCACCAATGTAAGGGCGTTTTTCGCCAAGTGCACGGCCAAGTCAGCAGACGATGTTAGGGAAACAATCATGATTTTTACTCTGATATTTTGATCTATGGTACCGGATTTTTATTCCATAATCCATAGGGCTTTGATCACATACAAAGACAAGAGAGACCAAAAAACGTGGGCACGATGCAGCAAAAGTGAAGGATGGTTGGTCCATGTTTTTCCAAAAGGGCCCAATAGGGGTGTGCTATGGGGCCAGAGCAGGGTAGGGAGAGGGCGGCCAACGGGTAATCTTTATAAAAGAACCTATTGACCGTGCATCCAGGCTTGTGTTTTGGTATAATACACATTTAACTCAAAAATATGGCGCGGTATGTTGGATCAACGTATTCTGGATTGTTATGCAAACTATGTTCATCAGGTTTTTTTACAAGAAAATCCGGGGCGTGAACTCCATGCCGATCATTCCGATCCCAGAGCCCGCCTGTATGATGCGTGGAGGGAAAATCCAAGGATTGCACAGCAAATTATTGCCATGTTTCATCGTAAATTTTTACCCATGCTTAACAGCGAGACGGTGTCAGATCGGGCGCCCGATTTGGGCAAGCTGAATGAGTTAAAGCAGGGTGATTTTGGCCCTATGCTGGGCGCCATCGAACAAACGGTGCGGACCAATTTTTATTGCCCGGATGCCCAAGCCCTTGTGATTAAAATCGTACACCCCAATGGAATTACTGAAATTTTCATGGATCATCCGGCATTTCAAGGGGTGATGTTAAAGGGAGCCATGATGGCGCGGGGGGGGCTGCGTTGGTCGGAACGTCAAGATTTTCGCACAGAATGTTGGCAGTTGATGCAAACCCAAGTTTTGAAGAATACGATTATCGTTCCATCTGGATCCAAGGGGGCATTTTTGCTAAAAGACGACAGGATTTCGGCATTGCAGGCCTATGAAATGTTTGTTCATGGTGTTTTGGATATATCCGATAATTTGGCGGGTAGAAATGTCAACGTGATTTCACCTGCAAATGTGCGCTGTTATGATGGTCATGATTTTTACAATGTGGTGGCGGCCGATAAGGGGACAGCCAGTTTTTCTGACCATGGCAACGCCATAGCATTGCATCGCGGGTATTGGTTGGGCGATGCCTTTGCCTCTGGGGGATCCAATGGGTATAACCACAAAAAGCTGGCCATTACATCGCGTGGAGTTTGGGTTTCCATACGTCATCATTTGGCCAAACTTGGGTATGACGGGGGACATCCTTTGACAATGGTGGGTATTGGGGATATGGCGGGGGATGTGTTTGGCAACGGCATGCTAGAGGACAGCAACATACAGCTGTTGGCAGCGTTTAATTATGAATCTATTTTTATTGACACCAATCCTGACCCCGATGCCAGTTACCGCGAGCGGTGCCGGTTGTTTCACTTGCCAGGTTCTCGCTGGTCGGATTATGCAGATTTTTCCTTGGGTGGTGCGGTATACAGCCGTCATCAAGCGCAAATTGAATTATCGGATCAGGCGTATAAAATGCTGGGACTGACTTCCCCTTTCATCAGTCCCAATGATTTAATCAAAGAAATTTTGAAAATGCGAGTCGATGTGCTGTTTTTAGGTGGGATAGGGACCTTTGTTCAGGCGCAATCAGAAGAAAACGTCATGGATGCGGCCAATGCAGAAACGCGGGTTTGTGGCAAAGATCTTCGGGCAAAAATCGTGGCCGAAGGGGCCAATTTGGGTATGACTCAGGCCGGACGCATCGAGTATGCTTTGGCTGGCGGACTGTTAAATACAGATGCGGTGGATAATTGTGCGGGCGTGAATTGCTCGGACCATGAAATTAACATCAAGATTTTGCTGGATCAGGTCGTGCAACAAGGCGTGATGGATCAGTCAGAGCGCGCCCTGATGTTGCAAGCCATCACCGAGGATGTGTGTACCCATGTGCTTCGGGAAAATGCTTGGCAAAATTTGGCACTGACCTTTTCTGCCCTAGGGGATCAATCGGTGATTTTGGATCGTACCATTGGCTTTTTGCAAGCGTACAGGGCAACCTGTTTTGTGGCAGACGATGGTTTGGATGCCTTACTGGAGGGGTTGCAGGGGCGAAAAAAGGAAGCAGGTGTAACCAGACCAGAGATGGCGGTGGTTTTGGCCTATGTCAAGCGGTATTTAAGGAGTGTTCTAGAGAAAATGGACTTGTCTGAATTGGGGCAAGAAGACGTTGTGCGTTATTTTCCCAGAGCCATACAAGAGCGATTTTCCTCATTTTTAAAAGATCACTTCTTGTTTTCAGAGATCAAAATAACCATGCTGGTGAATCGATTTGTGGATGTATTGGGTCCAATAGAACTGTTTTCTCTGGTGCAAGAATTGGGCGCTTCTGTGGCGGATTCTGTGCGTGCATTGGTGATGCTGGATCATCGGATCAATGGCCATCGCATGGGTCAAAAAATCGTTGGAACAATGGGGGATCTGTCTGCTGCGCTTTTATTGATGGGTATGTATCGCGATGTTGTGCGTGGTGGGTTGGGGCATTGGGCAAAAAACTGGAAAAGTGATCCTGAATATGTCGTTTCTGTTAAGGATGCCGCAAGAGACGTTGGTCTGTGGGACCATTATCAAGCTGCGCTGTCTGTGGTAACGGATACGCCCTTAAGGCCATAGGGGTTTTGGGATCGTCTCCCCCTTGCGTCTTTAAGCTGTTATCAGTAAAATAGAAAGGTATAGACGTCGAATTTCCTTTGACCCTTTTTCCATCATCTTTATTAAAGTTTTTTTATTTATATGCATTTACGTGAAATTAAAGCAAAGTCTCCTGTTGAGTTGTTGAGATTGGCCGAGACTCTTGGTCTGGATAATGCCGTGGACATGAGGCGTCGCGATTTGATTTTTGGGATCTTGCAAAAGAAATCCGAACAGAATGTCGCCATTACAGCAGAAGGGGTTCTAGAAATTTTGCCCGATGGGTTTGGGTTTTTACGATCGGCAACATCCAATTATTTGGCCGCATCAGACGATGTGTATGTCACGGTTCAGCAAATTAAATCGCTGCATTTGAAAAAGGGGGATGTCTTAGAGGGGTTGATCAAGTCGCCCAAGGAGGGGGAGCGTTATT
>CAXNJQ010000027.1:0-7396 GCA_964202705.1 Holosporaceae bacterium | reverse complement strand
TTGTCATTCTCGCCTGTCCTATTGTCATTCTCGCGTAGGCGGGAATCTATTGGATAACCGAACCTGCTGGATCCCCGTTTTCACGGGGATGACAATTGAGTTTTCACAAGGATGACAATATAGTACGCAGGCACGACAGCGTATATTATGCACAAGGACGACAATATAGTGCACGGGGGCGCAGAGCACACGTTGTTTTGTATGCTCTGAGGAGTGCCTGCTTTTGTGCTGCCTCTATACCGAATTGTGCTCGCGCGCGCCTCTATTGCGTGAGCATTCTCGCTTATTCTATGTCATTGTCGCTTATTCTATGTCATTCTCGCGTAGGCGGGAATCTATTGGATAACCGAACCTGCTGGATCCCCGTTTTCACGGGGATGACAATTGAGTGTTCACGGGGACGACAATATAGTGCACAGGGAAAACGGGGGTCTGCGCGGAGGACGGCAAACCCCATCTGACTAGGCTGATTCGCTGTCTTTTCCTCGATCAATGGCTTCTCTGACCAACGATCCCAAGGAATCACCATCAGACTTTTCTCTGTCTTTGTATTCGCTCAGCGCCTCTTTTTCATCATCCAATTCCATGGCCTTGATGGACAAAGCAATGTAATGGGTTTCTGGATTAAACGCTGTTATTTTCCCTTGCACCTCTTGTCCGGCGGAAAAGCGCTGGGTATTTTGCAAGGCGCGATCTCTGGACAACTCTGCCCGTTGAATGGTGGCCTGTAATCCATCACCCAAATCCACTTCTATCCCTTGATCCATGGTGCGCAGAACAACAGCTTTGACAATCTGGCCTTTTTTAAATTGACCGTGTTTTTCCATCCAAGGATCGGATGTCAACTGCTTGATGCCAAGGCCAATCATTTCCTTGACCAAGTTGACGCTTAACACCTTCATTTTAACCATGCTGCCCACGTGATATTTGTTTAATGCCTGCTCATTGGAATCCCAAGACAGATCGGATTGATACACAACCCCTTCTAAACCGCCAGGCAAGCTAACCAACAAACCGAATTCTGTAATATCCTGAACTTCACCCTCCACTTCTGATCCCTCTGTGTGCTCTTTGGCAAAACGTTCTAACAGGTTTTCAGTACACTGTTTTATACCCAAAGAAATGCGACGCTTGGTGGTATCAATGTCCAAAATCATGGTTTCAATGCGTTGTTCTGGTTTGACCACGTGGTGAGGATTGGGTGTCTTTTTACCCCAAACCATATCGCCCATATGAACCAGACCTTCCAGTCCTTCGTCCATACGCACAAAGGCCCCGTATTCCACCACGTTGCTGACTTCACCTTGGACTTTGTCCCCAGGCTTGTAACGCTCTGTAATGTTTAACCATGGGTCTTTTTCTAACTGCTTCATGCCAAGGGAAATGCGCTGACTCTCTTTGTTCAAGCGGGTCACCATCACATCAATTTCGTCGTTTAATTTCAAGACTTCGCTGGGGTGCTTGATGCGTGTCCACGAAATATCCGTAATGTGCAACAATCCATCAATGCCACCCAAGTCCACAAACACACCGTAATCTGTGATGTTTTTGACCGTTCCTTTCAGGCGATCGCCTTGTTGCAACTTGGCCAACAGTTCTTGACGGCTAGAGGATCGGGTATCTTCTAGTACGGCACGACGAGAGACCACCACATTGCTGCGTAAATCATCCATTTTCAAAACCACAAAACGATCGGTAACGTTCAGGAAATGGGATAAATCTTTCACCGGACGAATGTCCACCTGACTGCCCGGCAAGAAGGCGATTGTTCCGCGAATATCCACGGTCAAACCACCTTTGACCTGGCCAATAATGGTTCCCTCGATGGGTTTACGGGAATGGAATGATTCGCTGAGGTATTGCCAAGAGGCTTCTTGTCGTGCACGTTCGTGACTGAGCTGTACATCGCCCTGAGGCCCCTCGTATCGGTCAATATAGACGTCAACAATGTCTCCAACCGCTAGTTTTTCCGGCAAAAACTCTTTCAAAGGCACACGGCCTTCTGACTTTAAATCCACATCAATCAAGGCCATATCTTTGTCAATGGAAACCACTTTTCCTTTGACAACTTGTCCTTCCAGGTTCATTCTTTTTTGAAAATGTGCCTCTAAAAGATTTTGAAAATCACTGTTTGTGTTGAATTCGGTGTTTGACATAAAGCAATTGCTCGGGCTAGGGGTGTGTTAAATACTCATGTAGTATAGGGCCTTTACTCGGAACACACAATAGATTTAACCCACTGGAACCCCATCTTTTTACCCCATGTCTAGAAAAAAAGCCCAGATGAAGTTCTTTACTCGGCTGGAAAAATCAATTATAATTAGAATTAAATTCTAGAAAAAGAAAATATGGCAAAAGAAGCAACCATAGAGTGCTGTGGAATTGTTATAGAGTGCTTGCCCAATGAGCAATTTAAAATTCGATTGGATGAAACCGATCATATTATAAATGCGTATATTGCTGGGAATATGCGCAAGCATCAAATTCGAGTCCTGGTGGGCGATCGCGTCACCGTTGAAATTACGCCATATGATATGACCAAGGGTCGTATTCGTTTTCGCGGCATTAAAACCCACCACAATCCAGCCCCGAATTAAAACCCGTGGGTCTTGGGCGGCAAAAAGGTCGTTTCTGTATTTTTAATCTGGATTTTTTTGGCCAATCCCTTTTGAAATAAATTGAAAAATCCACCCATAATCTGTGGTTGGCCTATTGATTTTTGCGCCCAAGTGTTACTAGATTAAAGCAACATCTAATGCTCACAAAGCAGATAAACGTAATGCTCGACATTAAAATTATTCGCGAAAAACCAGAATTATTGGATAGGGTATTATCTCGTCGCAATACAGACAGCCTTCCAGTGGCTGAAAAAATCCTGGCCCTGTATAAAAATTCTTGCCAGCACGATGGGGAATTACAGAAATTACGGCAAGAGAAAAATACCCTTTCCCAATGGAATGCATCCGATTCTGATGAGGAGCGAAATGCCCGCATTGCCAAATCAAGCGCTCTAAAAACCCAAGAAGAAAACCTTGTTTCCACCAGCAAAATGGCCAAGGAATCCTTTGAATCCATGATGATGACGCTGCCCAATTGGATTGCCCATGATGTTCCCGATGGGGAAAACGAAGACGATAACAAAGAAATCAAGCGCTGGGGGACACCTCTTCCAATGTGTGCAGGATTTATGGATCATGGCACGTGGGGCCGGCATCACGGCCTGTTGGATACGGATCAGGCCAGCAAGATTTCAGGTGCTCGTTTTACCTATTTGATTGGGGATTTGGCCCGATTAGAGCGCGCTTTGGGCCAGTGGATGCTGGATGTGCAAAGTCAAAAGTTTGGCTTTACAGAAATGGCGGTCCCCTATTTGGTTCGACAAAATGCCGTATACGGATCGGGACAGTGGCCAAAATTCAAAGATGATTTGTTTGTCATCAGCGACGAGCATGATCGATTTTTAATCCCCACGTCCGAAGTTCCCTTGGTCAATTGGGCTGCAGATCGCATTTGGAATGAGTCAGATTTGCCCTTGTGTTTGACGGCGTTAACGCCCTGTTTTCGATCCGAGGCTGGTTCGGCTGGAAAAGACACCACAGGCATGTTGCGCCAGCACCAATTTAACAAGGTGGAACTGGTGGCCGTGTGTACGCCAGAAACGTCCGATCAGTGGCACGAACAAATGCGTAAACAGGCAGAATACATTCTGGAAGCTCTGGAATTACCTTATCGAACGGTGATTTTGTGCGCGGGTGATATGGGGTCGTCGGCCGAAAAAACCTATGATATCGAGGTTTGGGTGCCCAGCCAAAATCGGTACAGAGAAATTGCAAGTTGTTCAAAATGTGGGGATTATCAGGCCAGGCGCATGCAGGCGCGTTACCGCCGCAGTGATGGAAAAATATGTTTTCTGCATACCTTGAATGGATCAGGTCTAGCTGTGGGTCGCACCTTGCTGGCATTGATTGAAAATTTTCAATGTGCCGATGGGAGCGTACACATTCCATCTATTTTACAGCCGTACATGGGGGGAAAAACATCCATTGGTGGTCAATCTGGCCAGAAATCAGCTGGTCTTACATCGGTGGGGGAATCGGCCCCTTAAAACGCCTTCAAAAATTTTAATCTTTCTTATCCTTGGATCTTATTTGTATGTCTCGAAAATTCATTGGTTTTGCGCACCTGCACACCCCAATTTATAAAAATCCCCATAAATTATGCGCCCTGTTGCTTGCCCTGTGTTTATCGGGATGCACCATAGAGGGGCCAGAACGTCTGGTCTACTTGAAATCGGGTGAGGTGGTGGTGCTGCGTGGGGACACCTTATCCAGTGTGGCGGCACGCCATGGGGTGTCGGTCAAAGATTTGGCAGAATGCAATGGGTTAAAGGCGCCTTATCGTTTAACAAAAATAGGAAAATTACAGCTGCCAGGGGGAAGGGTCAATTTTTCACCTGAACCAGAAGCTGTATCCATTGGTCCAGTCATTTTAAAAGACAACGAGGATGTCCAATGGACCGATGTGGGGGACAGTGCTGCCGACCGTTCTTCTAAAAGCCAAAAACCTGTATTAATGGCGGACATTGATGCCGATTCCGATTTGGAAAACAGTTTAACGGAAACGGATGAAGGCAACGATGGGGATTCTGATGGGAATCCATCCAAATCACCTGATGGGTGGAATGTGACGGATCATTCCAAAAAAGGCGCTGCGCATTCCGATCGCGCACCCAAAACACGGGAAAAAACGGGGAAAAAAGAGACCACAAAGCCAGTCAAAAAAGAGGCCCCTAAACCGGTTGGGTTTTGTCGTCCCGTTTCTGGAAAAATCACTCAAAAATTTCAAAAAAACAAAAAAGGGGCGCAAAATGCGGGCATTCAATTTAAAGCACCAAAAGGCACGCCAGTATACGCATCATCCGATGGAACCGTTCTACTTTCGGGGAAATTAGGAGGTGATCCCAGCAAGGTGGTGATTTTAATTGCTCACCCCAATGATTGGAGCACGTGTTACAAATCCATCGACAAAGCTTGTGTTTCAGCAGACCAAAGGGTAAAACAAGGCGATCTGATCGGATATTCCTCTGGTCCTACGTGTATTTTTGAATTGCGCAAGGGCCGTGGCTCTGTTGATCCAGAGAAAAAGTTTAGTGCATAGAGTGTCCTGTGGTCGGATTCGTGAAGTACCGTTGTGGGGTGGTTCAAAATGGACGGGATTATTCCATATCCTGAAGAGATGCAAGAATGGATTTTAATCCCGAAATGGACAATCCCGAAGAGGTGCTGTGCCGGTGTACCAAATCCATCAGTTCAGAGATACCTGCAAAGGACCGAGGCATGCGTCGTATTAAAAAGTGAATCAAGCGTGGGTTAACCTTCCAGCCAATATCACAAAAAGATTTTTCTAATATTTTGGCCAGTAAAATGTCATCTGGGGCCGTAATTTCCACTCTAACCATGGCATGAATTCTGGAATTAACATCCGCCAATGGGCTATGCCACGTCATGGCCGATGTGCGTGACAGCCATAAGCAGTGGATTCTCATTTCCTGAAGGCGAATTAAAAAAGCGTACAATTTTACGGGATCCATTTGCTCTGCAGCGTGATTGTCCCAGTCAACGATGGCGCAACTGTTGCTGGTCAGCATGTCTAAATCCGAATTTTGGTTCCATGGGGTTAAACTCACAGCCTTTTGGCGAGCAGCCCACAATGTGGCCAGATGGGTTTTTCCGCACCCCTTGGGTCCGAAAATCCAAAGGTTTTCAAAGGGCCAAGGCCAGCGCATAATCCATTCAAAGGCCGACTCATTGCTGGGACTGACAAAAAAATCATTCTGGGTTAATCGAGGATTCCATTGCAATGGTAAAGTAGAAATCACAGAACTTTTTTATATATAAATCACACATTGTATTCTGATAATGTTCTTTGTCAAAAGTCAAATGATGTGCCTTTTTGATGTGCCTTTTTGTGCCTACGGCCTGGGGGGATAAGCCGTTGGGAAGGGAGAGGAGGGGACATGGGGCAAGCAGGGCTGATGGATGGGTACCTGATCTGAAATCAGGAAGGGTCACTTTTCTGATCAATTGATTTTTTCCGTTCATTCATATACTGTTTTACTATGTTAAATCGGCTGTGAACATTAAAATGAACTCAGAAATGTTAGGAAAATTGTACGAAATTTTGAATACGTTTTTGCCCATTGCCTGTCTTATGGGTATTTTTTACGTCATGGTGGTTTTGCCCCAACGTAAAAAAGCGGCAGAACAAAAAACCATGTGGGACCATTTGAAAAAAGGCGAAAAGGTGGTGATGAATTCGGGAATTTTTGGGATCATCGAGGTTGTTACAGAGGGAAGAATCCATTTACGCATCGGAAAAGATGTGGTGATCGAGGTGGAAAAGACCTGTATTTCTCGTGTAGATGAGGAAACGATTTCTAAAAGGGTAAATCCTGCTTAATCCCAATCTGTGGGGTCTGTGCACCATAATGAGGGGCAAAAATAAGGGTGGGGGAATGAGATAATGGCTTGATGGTGAGGGTGGGGTGGTAACGCTGGGACGTGTTGCTTTGTGCCCAGGGTTTTGTCTGGAATTCTTGCGCTCTTTTGATGCTACTCCCTTGTTCGCCCTCCATTTTTTGCCCTTAATATTTTACCCCCATTCCATTGACTTTTTGTCCGATTTAACCAAATCTAAGCCAAAGAGATTTTCCGAGGTCAGTTGTATGAGTCCAATGCCTTTTCGTTACATCACAACACCCATTTATTATGTCAACGATCGACCTCACCTGGGCCATTTGTACACCAGTGTGGCAGGAGATATTTTGGCTCGATTTTATAAACTGTTGGGATATGGTGTGAAATTTGTGACAGGCACGGACGAGCATGGGGCCAAGGTGGAGCAAGCCGCACGAAATCAAGGCCTTTCGCCCCAAGATTATGTGGATTCTATGGCCCAGGCCTTTCAAGATTTGATCCATGTCGCCCATGTGCAGGCCGATGATTTTATCCGCACAACGGAACAACGCCATCATCGGGCTGCCAAGGCCCTTTGGGATCGTTTAGAACAAACAGGGGCCATTTATTTGGATCATTATGAGGGGTGGTATGCCATTCGTGACGAGGCTTATTACGATGAATCGGAATTAACCGATGGCCCGGATGGCAAAGTCGCCCCCACGGGTGCCCCTGTGGAATGGGTTCAGGAACCCTGTTACTTTTTCCGTTTATCCCAGTTTCAACAACCCCTGTTGGATTATTACCGCGATCATCCCCAATCAATCGGCCCAGACAGTCGATACAACGAGGTGATCTCTTTTTTGAACAGCGGTTTACGGGATTTGGCCGTTTCACGTTCCAAAATGACTTGGGGCATAGGCATTCCAGGTTCCCATCAT
>CAXNJQ010000026.1:0-7416 GCA_964202705.1 Holosporaceae bacterium | reverse complement strand
CTTTTTGTTAACGGCTGTGACGGAAAAAGCACTGGGCCTGTATCGGTACAGCGAATACGTTACCACCTTTGTTGTTTTATCCTTGTTGGGATTCAGCTTTTTAACCGAATGGTTTCATTTGTCCAGCGAATTGGGGGCCTTTATTGCAGGTATTGCCATGGCCAGTACCCATTGGCGCCACCAAATCAGCATTGAATTGCATCCCTTTCGCACCCTGTTTTTGGCGCTGTTTTTCATTGTGATGGGGTTGGAAATCGAAGCATGGCCCCCTGTGCACGCTTTGGGATGGATTGTGGGCGGATTAATTGGCATCAGCGCCATCAAAGTAGGCGTGGTTATGGCTTGTGCCTGGTGGTTTAGAATGCAGGGGGGATTATCGTTGGGTCTGTTAATGGGGGGATGCAGCGAATTTTTGTTCATGCTGGTGCCATCATTAAAACCGGTATTGGGCGGGGAAATAGCCGATGGATTGTTATTGATGGGCTTGGCATCCATGGTGATTACGCCCATGTTGTTTTTGGTATGTAAAAAGATGTTGACGCCAAAAAAGGGATGCGAATCCACGGCGCACCGTCAAGCCGTTGTCATTGCTGGATTTGGGCATGTTGGCCAAACCATTGCGCGAATTTTGGAACACAATTTCATTTCCTTTGTGATTATGGATTACGATCAAGGGGCCTTGGATCGGGCAAACGAAAACAATTATCCCACCATTTTGGGTGATGCTCGGGATATTGAGTTTTTAAAACGCATCAAAATTTATGAGGCAAAAGTATTTCTAATCACCTTTGGCCATATCACAACATCGGCAGATATTGTGCGGGCATTGCGTCGAAAATTCCCAGACCTTTCCGTATGCGTTCAGGTGAGAGATTATCAAGAAACCACACCATTTATGGGCCTTGGCGCGCACCTTGTGGTTCCTGAATCCATCGAATCGGGCATGCAAATGGCATCCATGACTCTGCAGTGCCTGGGGTTTTCCAAGGAGTATTCTCAGAAAATGGCGCATTTTCCATCCAAACCTGTCTTTTTCGGAGAACGCCTGTGAACATGATCAAGATCCATGGCATAGGGTGTTAAAGATTCAAAACGCTTGATTGTGCGGGGTTATATTACAGCAAAAAGAGGGGGAGAAACCACAGAAATGCAAAGTATTTGCAACAGAATTCAAAGAAAAAGCACACACATAGACATCCTGGTTCAATGGATTCTTGCCCCATTTCTTGGCAACCGACTTTGGTGCAGACGCACCCCAAAATTTGCGCAACGCCATGCCCCATTCATTTATAACCAAGGACGATTCTAATGTCTCTTCTAAAGTCTGTCTTTTCCGTCAGCAGTTTGACTTTGTTGGGCCGCATCACGGGATACATGCGCGACCTATTGCTCGCCCACTTGATTGGCGCCAATGCCATCAGCGACGCCATCAACATTGCCATTAAAATACCGTCTTTTTTTAGGCGAATTTTTGCCGAGGGCGCTTTTCACGTCAGCTTTTTACCAGCATATGCTCATACACAAAAGAACAAAGTGTTTGCAGGAATGGTTTTATCCATGTTGTTGTTGGCCTTGGGCTGTCTGACCTTGGGCATCGAGCTATATTATGGGCCATTATCAAAATGGGTTCTTACGAATGCGCATCCAGCCACTCTTGGTTATGTACAGCAATTTGGCCCCATTGTTTTTCCATACATCTTTTTCATCTCGGTGGTTTCCTTTTTTGGCAGCATCCTGAATGCCCATGGTCGGTTTTCAGCGCTAGCCATATCCCAAGCCATTGGAAACATTACAATTATTCTGTTTGTTTGGTGTTTATCTGGATTCACGTCTGAAACAGGCCTGCTGTTTTCTTGGGGGGTTTTGCTGTCGGGTGTGATACAGATGGCGTTTATTGTATACAGTTCGTGTAAAGGGGGATATTTCATTACACCATGTTGGCCAAAATGGACGCCGGACATTAAACAATTCTTAAAAAAGTTCCTTCCTGGCCTGCTCAGTGTCTCTACGGTACAGATCAACACCATTATTGTGCCTCTTTACCTCAGTTCTCGTCTTCCTGTGGGCAGTTTGTCCTATTTACACTATGCGGATCGCCTGTATCAATTGCCCCTTAGCATTATTGGCATTGCGCTGAGTTCTGTTTTGTTGCCCATGCTGGCAGAAAAAATCAAAGACAAGGACCAGGAATCTACTGATGCCGTTTTTTCCCAAGCCCTGCGTTTTGCCTGGATCGTGACGGTGCCTTCGTTGATTTTAATGAGCGTGTGCTCTTTTCCCATCGTGATCACCCTGTTTGGAAGCAGTAAATTATCCATCGCCCAATTAATAACCATATCAAATATTGTCAAGATTTATGCCTTAGGGGTGCCCGCCTATATCGTGATTAAAATTTTTACCGCACGGTTTTTTGCGGGCAGAGACATGTTTACCCCATTAATCGGCGGCATCGTTTCGGCGGTCATTGACGTCACTGTGGCGAACTTAGTGGTGCATTGTCTAGAGTACTTTGCGTTGGCATTGGCGGCCATCATCGCCTCTTGGGGGTATGCCATTTTCTTGGTTGTGCGTTTAATGCAACAAGATGGCTGGCGTTTTCCAAAATCATTGCAAATCTTTTTCCTGAAAACAACAGGGGCTGGCCTGATCAGTGCTGCAGCTGTCTTTTTTGTAACTCTTGTCTTTGGGGATATTTTCGGCCCCTTTGAGGGATTTTCTTTCTGCGGTAAAATAGGGAGCTTGGCCCTGTTTATCGGTACCTGTGGTATAACATTTTTGATTGGATTGTGGAAAATAGGGGTATGTTCCCCAGAAACCATAGGTATCTTGGCCCAATATTTTAGGAGAAAAAAGTCATGACAGAACATAGATTACAGGAAGAAACACAGGGCCTAGTGGCGAGAGCAGCATATGATTCCCTGATGTCTGATCTTTCCAATTTATGGGTTGCCACAGAAAATGGCGAACCTGTGGATGGGGTGTATGCAAAGGTTCGCCTTGAAATGGCTCTGGATGGTTTAACCGATGGATCATTATGTGTGGTGCAACGCCCTGTTGCATCCCATACCCATGATGGTGCACCATGGTCGATCAATGTTCCCTTAAAGCAAGCCATTTTAATGGCTTTTCGCTTTTTTCCATCCACAGAACAGGGCAACGTCCCGATTTGGTGGGATAAAATTCCTCTGTTACACGATCAAGAGCGTTGGAAAGACTTGGGTATTCGGGTGGTGCCTGGTGCGTTTATTCGTCATGGGGCCTATTTGGGGAAATCCTGCATCATCATGCCCAGTTTTATCAATATGGGGGCGCACATTGGTCATAAAACCATGATTGATGGCGGTGCCCATATTGGGTCTTGTGCCTTTATCGGGGAACGGTGTCACATATCAGCCAACGTGACCATTGGCGGGGTTTTAGAGCCCCTACAAGCCTTTCCTGTGATCATCGAGGACGACGTATTTGTTGGTGCGGGGTGTCAGGTGGTCGAGGGCGTTCACGTTGGAAAAGGCAGCATCTTGGCTTCTGGTGTGGTATTAACAGCCAGCACAAAAGTCATAAATCGCGCCACAGGAGAACACATCACAGGACGCATCCCAGACTATTCGGTCCTTATTCCTGGAACCTATGCCTCTGGCCATCATGGATTGTCCATTGCTTGCGCCATTTTGGCCAAAACCAGAGAACCCGGAGAGTCACCAAAAACAGCCCTGACGGATGCTCTGCGGGGTTAAGTAAATCAAGACAGGGTATCTGTCCGGTGCTCTCGTTTTTTAGTAAAGCCATTCAAGAACTGTTCCATTTTCAGAGGCCTCTGTGTAACCTGCTTCTAGCTTAGTTTGTTCCTCTAGCTTAGCTTTTTTTAAGCTACCAATCTTGTTCTGTTTCTTATTAAAAAAATGAGAAATACGAACAGTGTTTTTGTCTTCTTCAGAACCCACGGGAAAGACTCTTCTGTAATCGCTATCTTGTGATTCGGGTTTTTTTGTTTCTATAATAAGCTGTGCTTCTGCATTATGATATTGGCTATCTTGTTGTTCTATATTATAAGATTGGCTATTTTCATATTGTGACTGGATTTTATCTGCTGAGGAACATCGTCTCTGTGACGAAAGCAAACGATCATCATTCTGCTCTACTCCAAAAACAACAGAAAAGAAAGGAAAACTCCACAGCCCGATGAAGACAAGTTTTTTAATAAAGTGTATCTTGAAAATCATTTTTTGTTAAGATTTTGCAGATTTTTCCAAGATTATCAAAAAAATTCATAAAAATCAAAGGCCTGGGCGTCCTTTTTTTATAAAATCCACCAGTGTTGTGCACGCATAATCCAAACGTACCCAGGTTTCTTCTAGACTGTGGGTTAAGGCATAGGGAAAAATCCACACATACAGTAAGAAGGAAGCCGCAACCATGATCACAGAACCCCATTGGCCCCCAACCTGAAAAGAGCCGCAACTGGTGCGCACCCCAGTCCAATAACGATGCATCCATGCCCCTACATGCCCATAACAACCCATCATCAAATGCACGGGCATATCCAAAATGGCGTACATCATGATGTTACGATATGGCCACCAAAATTCGATTACGCTGATGACCGATTGAAACAATTCTTCGTTCAAATCTTGCTGATCTTGACCATCTGGGACAGGTATGTGGGGCACCTGGGATTGGCTATAGGCTGTAACCACATGATATGGTGTGGGAAAAAGGGTTTCCAGTTCATGCAGATGATACTGGGGATAATGGTCATGCACATGGCGCAAGGTAAAATCACGCCATCCACAATTCATTAAAACCTGCCAACAGCATCCTGCTATACGATCATCCATTCTTCTGCAGAATCTTTTCCGAATAGTGTATGGCTTTGGGGCCCTTGAATACAAATGCGCTTTAACCATTGCATAAGAACAGCACTGGTCATTTTTGGCCATTGATGCCATTGACCTTGCAGCCTTTTCAGCCAGCATGGAAAAGTCAAACGTGGCTTGGATCACCCTATTTCTTTTTACGATTTTTTCAGGGATACTGGGTTAGGGTTTTAAAAAACAAAAACAAAACAGGAATGTTCACTATGAAAACAAAATTATTGAATACTTTAGGCGCTTTGGCATTGGCCATTTTGCTTTCAGCTTGCTCTAGCCAGAAACCAGAAACCATAAGTGCATCTGTTGTGACCAGCAACATCGTCAGCCCAGGCAGTGTTAACGATTTCAAAAACAATGCTGGTGATTCCGTCTATTTCAACTTTGACAAATCCGACTTATCAGAACAATCCAAACAGACTTTGTCTGCTCAATCCAAATGGTTAAACCAATACCCACAATATTATGTAGAAATTGTTGGTCATTGCGATGACCGCGGTACTGCTGAGTACAACAAGGCTTTGGGTGGACGTCGTGCCGAAGCCGTCAAACAAGCCTTGATCAAATCCGGTATCAGCTCTAACCGCATCAAGACAGCTTCTTTGGGCAGCGATCATCCTGTCTGCGTAGGCAACAGCGAAGAAGCTTATGCTTTGAATCGTGTGTCCATCACGTTTTTGACTACTCCATCAGGAGAAGCTGCAGAGGTACCTTCTGGTCAACAAACCACAGTGGCTGTCATCAAAAATGGCCAAGCTGTTCCTGCTGCATAATCAAGCTGTTCCCACCATCTGATCAAGCTGTTATACAAAACAAAAACACAGAGCAAAGAGGTTTCGATTTTTTTGCTCTTTTTGTTGTATAATGCATCGCCCTGAACCTTTATAAAAATTCACCACCCCATGCCCATTGATGCCATTAAACGTGCTGTTGCGTCGTTACCATTAGGCCCTGGTGTATACCGCATGATTAATGCAGCAGGCAAGGATATTTATATTGGAAAAGCAAAAAACATACAAAAACGGGTCACCCATTACACCCAATGGACACGATTATCCCATCGATTGAAACGAATGGTTCATCAGGTTGATCGTGTTGGTGTGATTACAACCAACAGCGAACTAGAAGCCCTGTTGCTGGAAGCACAATTAATCAAACGGCATAAACCAACGTATAATATTTTATTAAAAAATGATAATCCCTTGGCCTATTTGGCTTTAAGCAATCACGATTTTCCCAGACTGCACAGCATTAAAAACAGAAATTTAGAAGAGAAATCCTGGAAAATTGGGCCATTTTTATCCCGCAGCCCCTTGCAATCCATGGCTGACATCCTGCAAAAAGGATTTTTATTACGATCCTGCAGCGATCTGGTCTTTTCTCAACGAACACGCCCCTGTTTGCAATACCATATCGGTCGATGCAGTGCGCCCTGCGTGGGAAAAATAACGCTTACAGATTATGCGGCCAGTATAGAGTCAGCCAAGGGGTTTTTAACAGGAAAAATGCCAGCCATTCAGGATGATTTAAAACAGAAAATGCACCAGTATGTGCGCAGTCATGCCTATGACCAGGCCGCCATTGTTCGGGATCAAATCCAAGCCATGTCCTATTTAAAACCCTGTCAAATCAGCGCTGCTGCGGGCAAGAGCGATGTGATCGTCTGGGCATACCAATCAGGTAAAGCCTGCATCCACGTGACATCCTGGAGGGATGGTGCCACTTATGGCTGCGAGACCTTTTTTTGGGATGAATGCGGTCTATCCGATGGCCCGACCATTTTACTGTCTTTTTTACAGCAATTTTATGGAAAAAACCAGCCTCCACCTCGACTGATTTTACCTTTTTTACCCGATGACTGGTCGGATTTTCGCATGCTGATGCGTCATCATTTTCAAAGTGTTCCCCATGGCGTTGTTCCTAAACGGGGTCCATTGAAATCGTTGCTGGAACAAGCCCAAAATCAAGCAGAGGATGCTCTGAATCATTACTGTACCCATCAAGGGGTTCAAAACCATGTCATTGACCAAGCCAAAGCATTGTTTTCCTGGCCAAAATCCATTAACAGAATGGAAATTTATGACAACAGTCACCTGCAAGGCACCCATGCCACAGCCGTTATGGTGGTGCACAATGGACATACGTGGGATAAAAAAGCCTATCGCACCTGGTCCATGGATTCCAATGACGATTATGAGATGATGCGCCAAGTCATGATGCGTCGTTTTTCAAAATCACAATTGCCGCTGCCTGATGCCCTGATTATTGATGGTGGCAAAGGGCAATTATCCGCCGTTCAATCCGTATTGGCCCAACTGAATCAGACCATACCTTGCATTGCCATTGGAAAAACAGCCCCCCACGATACAATTTTTTTAAGTGATGGCACGCCGCTGGATTTACCCGAACATCACCCCGTATTGCATTGGGTGCAATCCATGCGAGACGAGGCCCACCGTTTTGCCATCAGCACCCACCGCCGTAAACGAAACATGGCCATGATGAAGTAATGGAAAAAAATTATTCTATAACGTTATACTGTTGTCTT